>DATFMK010000377.1:0-2812 GCA_035267005.1 Balneolales bacterium | reverse complement strand
GTTTCTGCCATCAATGACTGCCGTAGCGTGGTATCATCATAAACTGCCCAATCAACCGGCTAAGTTAGTACCGCTTTTAGATCAGGTAAAGCATTTTGCCCTCAATCAATATGCCAATGCGCTTGCTCAGGGTAACAATCTGAGTACCGCTGAACGAAGTGATATTGCGAGTAAACTTCATCAGTATACCGGATTACCAGAATCGTATATTAAAAAAGCTGATTTGAGAGTAACGGGCGCCGAATTTGGGAAAGAATTATTAGCCGATAGCAACGAAACGACCGGACGTCTGGATGCTCGCTTTACAGGTCCTACCATGGATCCATTAAGTGAAACCAGAGAATATGATCCACACAGTGCTGCTTTTAGCTCCGCCTATATTTCGCTTTTTAATAATTATGTACATAACGTGCTTAAATATGGTCGAAAGATGCATTATCGTCCATTTGGTGGGGGCAGTTGGAAGTGGAAACATCCCGTTCGCACGCACGGGCAAGCATGGCCTGGTTCTCCAAATGTAGCTGTAGATCTGACGGAAGCGATAAAATACAATCCACATTTAAAGGTTCTTTTCAATAGTGGATATTTTGATCTCGGAACCCCGTTTTTTGCCACTGATTATACGGTCGACCACATGAATCTGCCCAAAAAATTACAGGGAAATATTCAAAGAGAATATTATAGATCCGGTCATATGGTTTATCAGCATGTTCCTTCATTGAAGAGATTGCATGATAATGTTGCTGCATTTATCAATAAGACTGACAATTTGAAAAAGTAAAATCAATTTAAAGTTATATTTAATAATTGAGTGGTTAGTTTGAATGGAAAAGAGAGAATCTGCATTTACAGGTTCTCTCTAAATAATGATGAAAGAGATAATGTGATCTGGGTTATAACATGATTGTGTTTAGCAAAAGAACAGGAGTTATTACATGCTAAAACTGAACTTAAAAACCTGCATATTGGTTTTATTCGTCTGTTTATTCTCGTTCGTTTCGGTAAAAACATATGCTCAGAAAAGAGAAAAAACTGAAACAAAGAAAGCTATCTTCACCCCGACTGATAAAGCGACCAATGGATCGGTTATGGTTGATGGGCATAAGATCAATTACAAAGCTATTGCCGGCAGCATCTATCTAAAGAATGATAAGGAGGATACAACCGCCCGAATGTTTTATGTTGCTTATATGAAAGATGGGGTTTCCAATATTTCGGACCGTCCGGTTACTTTTCTGTATAACGGAGGTCCCGGTTCCTCAACATTGTGGTTGCATATGGGATCATTTGGACCGAGAAGGGTTATTGTTGCCGATTCAAGTCATACGAAACCAGCTCCTTATCAACTGGTGAATAATCAATATAGTTTGTTGGATGTTAGTGATTTAGTATTTATTGATGCCCCCGGCACCGGTTTTAGTCGAATTGTTGGTGTAGGAAAGAAAAAAGATTTTTACGGAGTTGATCAGGATGGACACGCTTTTGCTCAGTTTATAACACGTTTTCTATCTAAGTACAGCAGATGGAATTCTCCCAAATACTTGTTTGGTGAAAGCTATGGAACCACACGTTCTGCTGTCCTTGCAAGGTATCTGGAAACACAGAAAAATGTAGACTTGAACGGTGTAATTCTGCTTTCACAGATTTTAAGTTATGATATAAGTAATGATGATGATCCGTATCATAATCCCGGAATGGATTTGACTTATGAACTTGCATTGCCAACTTATGCCGCCACTGCGTGGTATCATCATAAACTGACCAACCATACGGCGGATTTACAGACTTTTTTGAAAAAAGTCGAACATTTTGCGATGAATGGATATACACAGGCTTTACAGAAAGGTAACACTTTAAGCGCACAGGAAAAGAAACAAGTGGCAGTAACAATGCATAGTTACACTGGATTACCGGTTAAGTATCTTATAAAGGCGAATTTACGGGTTTCCGGTGGAGAATTTGAACATGAACTATTGAGTGACAGTGAACGGTCAACCGGACGTTTGGATACTCGTTTCTCGGGGTATTCAATGGATCCGCTGAGCAAGGAGTCTAAATATGATCCACAGGCCTCTTCGATAAGCTCGGCTTATGTTTCCCTTTTTAATAATTATATGCAGAATGTGTTAAAATATGGTCGCAATATGACCTATAAACCGGAAATTCCCTTATGGAAATCCTGGGATTATTTGCATCAACCGCCGGGTACGAGAAGAAAACTGCCACAGGCAACCAATGTAATGCCCGATCTCTCCACAGCTATGAAGTATAATCCGGATCTGCATGTCATGCTAAATGCTGGTTATTTTGACCTGGCAACTCCTTTTTATGCAGCCGTTTATACCATGCAGCATTTGTCGATACCACCTAAACTTCAAAATAATATTGAATACAAATATTATAAATCGGGTCACATGGTTTATGTAAATGTACCCTCCCTAAAAAAATTGCATGAGAATGTAGCTGAATTTATTAGGAAGACGGATAATGTGAAAAATTAATTATAGAAGCCTATGCAAAACCGTTCTTTTGCCCAATATCTGCATTTTCGCGACTTCGAAATCCTCGAATCCCGAAAGCATTCGGGATGCTGCGGTTCCGAAGTCGCTCAGGCTTTAATATTGAACAAAATACCTGGTTTTGCAAAGCCTTCTTATACCTTTAAAATATTTCCGGATTAGTAAATTATTAAGGCTGTTCAATAGGACAGCCTTTTTATCTGATGTGAATGTGATAAAATTCCGTCACATTTTAGCAAACCAAGATAGTTAATATGATATTTTTTATATGATTTTGAAAAAAAATGTAAAAC
>DATFMK010000376.1:0-3064 GCA_035267005.1 Balneolales bacterium | reverse complement strand
CTCGGCAAGTGGGAAGATATTGAGGCGCTCGGCGATCATTTTCGTCTGATGTTCGACTTGATTGTCAATCACGTATCCAAAGAAAGTGATTGGTTTGATGATTATAAATCGGGAATTGCTCCTGCACGTGATTATTTTATTGAAGTGGATCCGGATACCGATCTTTCTACAGTCACCCGCCCGCGAAATACCCCATTGTTGTTGTCGGTTAATACCCGTGACGGAGAGAAACACATTTGGACTACATTCAGTCAGGATCAGATTGATCTCAATTTTAAGAATCCGGACGTTTTGTTTGAGTTCCTGGATATTTTGTTTTGGTATATCTCGAAGGGGGCCAGGATAATCCGTCTGGATGCCATCGCGTATTTATGGAAAGAAATTGGAACGAGTTGTATTCATCTCTCCAATACTCACGAAATTATTAAGTTATTGCGGGATATCGTAAGTACTTTGGCTCCTCACGTGCTTCTATTGACCGAAACAAATGTTCCTCATGAAGAAAATATGGGATATTTCGGTGACGGCGATGAAGCGCATATGGTGTATCAATTTAGTCTTCCGCCTTTATTACTGCATGCGTTACATAGTGAAAACACACAATATCTTACACAATGGACTCAGTCGTTGCCTGAGTTAGATCCTGGAATGACCTTTCTCAATTTTACAGCTTCGCATGATGGCATCGGAATAAGACCGTTACAAGGATTGGTTCCACATGAGGAATTAGATGATTTGATTGAACGTGTGAAAAAAAGGGGCGGACAAGTTTCCACGAAAAAGAATGCAGATGGATCGGAGAGTCCGTATGAATTAAATATCACGTATTACGATGCATTGGCAGATCCCGATATCGATGATGATGATATGGATGTTGCCCGGTTTTTATGTTCCCAAATCATTGCGTTGGTGTTGAAGGGGATACCAGCCATTTATTTCCATAGCATCACCGGTACACGAAATAATTATGAAGGAGTAAAGGAAACCGGACGAGCACGAACTATAAACCGGGGCAAATGGAAAGAAGATGAACTGATTGATGTGCTTTCTGATATGGAAAATCATCATGGAAAAGTTTTTTATGAATATCGGCGTTTACTACAGATCAGACGACGCTACCCGGCCTTTCATCCCAATGGTGCACAAATGATTTATAATCTGGATAACCGGGTATTTGCCCTTAAAAGAACTTCTCCGAATGAAAAGGAAAATGTTATTTCAATCACAAATTTTACCGATCAAGATATTGAGGTTGAAGTAGGTGGACACATTCCCGAACTAAATGGCAGCAGCGAATGGAAAGATCTCATCCGGGGAAATACTTTTACCGGTGGGGAAGAAGACCTCAAATTAGAGCCGTACCAAAGCGTATGGCTGCATCGCAAGGAACAGGGACTATAGATATAATGATAAAAATGACTCGGGATGTTAACCCGAATTATTCACATAAACTACAAGAATCAATACATATCAAATTGAAAACAATACATTGTAAATAATTTGAGGTTTGGATAAGAATCGCAGAGTGGTAATAATTACATTGAGAATACGACCTGTGAAAATATAACCTATCTTGACGACGGACGACTGACCATCGACGACACAGTGCTGTTTTGATGCATAAAGCATGATTCCGATACCGAACTCACGTTGATTATACGGTTTTTCAGCATGAATAATGTTTAATTACTATCAGAGCATTTCTCTGTCGTCTGTGGTCGGTGGTCATAGAATAATCTAATTTAACAGTTACGTTTTATTAAGTAGATAGAATATAAGTTTAAACGAACCTCACGTTAAATAATAACACTTTTCTCAAATTTGAGGAGTCTAAAAAGAGTTGCGAAATGTTGCCGACAGCTTTCAAGACAGATATTGGGCAAAAGAAAGGTTTTGCATAGTCTTCTAAACAGATCTGTCCAAAACGTTAATAAAAAAGCTATTGCATTGTCCAACTATTTTGGGCTTTTCATGTTAACGTGAATAATTCGGATGGGCGTTTTTAGTCTTTCTTAGATGGACCCCACCATTTAGGTGGAGCCCATCAACAAATGTTCATTATGATGTCACTTACGTTATCGATTTTTAAATGGAATCGTCTCCAATTTTAAATCCAAATGTTGGAACTATCATCGATGGGCTCCACTCCATGCTTTTCCGGAGTGGGGTCCATCTACCTAACCTCTTTGTCAAACCGGATCTGAGAACGCTATCGGTTTTCATACCGCCATGAATAAAAAATTATTCCCAAACGATTTTAGGGCGTTTTATTTCATTGGGGGATTGATCGTTCAAATATTAAATAATCTGTCCTAAATAAACCGATTAAGCATTATTTTTTAATCTCAAAAACGTTTTGGAAAGCTATGTCTTCTAAAGGTAAAAGACGATAGTTTTACTACTGTTATTATTATGATCTCTTAAATAAAAAAATGATTTTCAATAAATTCCATGGTTTATCCACAAAATATCACCCCAAACATTCCACCAATTGCATCAATTGATCTACAACTAAATCCGGCTTAACATCCCGGCACATCTCGTTATCCTCTCGCAGACGTAATGATCGTTTATCGCCGGCAAACAGCGCTGTTTTAAATCCTAACCGGGAAGCCGGCATCATATCGTTTAGCATATCATTCCCGATATACAACACTTCATCGGGTTTAATGTCATACTGTTCATTCAGTTGATTATGAATGCGTTCATATAAATCTACCGATGGCTTGGCGATTTGCTGTTGATAGGACCAAAATAGCAGATCCTGTGGAAATCCTAATTCCAGTAAATCTTTTTCAAGATAGGCTTCAAAAAGCAGTGGGGAATAGAACTGAGCATTAGAGACAATCCCAAGTTTAATATTTCTTTCGGTTAATTCATTTAGCATATATCCCAAATCGGGCATCGGCCAGGTGGGATTAATCCGGCATTCATATTCTATAGCAGTTTCGAGAAGCTGTTGATCGGTCACTTTTTCATCAATTAAAGAGGATTTCAATAGTGATTCGAAAACCAGTTTCCAAATATCCCGAATGTCTACTTCCGGATGTTGAACTCCTTTTGT
>DATFMK010000375.1:0-3639 GCA_035267005.1 Balneolales bacterium | reverse complement strand
GGCAATCTTGTTGCAGTTAAGCTCGATTTTTGTGTTTGTCATTTTCACCCCGGCCTTTTACATCAAAATAGGCTATTTTGTGCGATGTCTGTGAATTTTACGATGTTAAAATTTTTTTTGGTGAAATTCGATAATAAACCGGAAAACTGGATTTTACCAAAAATCCTGCGATTGCGTAAAAATTTTGTTCTCAACGGCAGATTGATGGCCAAATGCGCACAAAAATATGGTCTTTCGACGGTGGCCCTTTTCTGAATGTTAGGAGGGTAAATACCTTTACAATTGGCAGCCCCTTCATTTTATTGATTTTGAACCGTTTTCTCGACGACAAGCCGGCAAAAAGCCTGTTTTCTGGGCTTTTTTTCTAAGCTCTACTTGTTGTTTTGCTATCTGAATAACCTTCTCTCTAAGCTCTACTCCGAAATTTGATTCGATCCAAAATATCGTGAGATAAGCATTTAAGTATACCTCGTTGAAAAGGCGGTGGAATCGCCATCTTACACCCTGCCGGGTCATATTAAATTCTGATTCGATTCTATCACCATAGTTTTGGCGCAGCACAAGACGCAGTAAACCATCATCAATTAGCTCAATCGACAAATCCTTTGATTCAACAAGTGATTTTAGTTTTTCTATAAAATCCTTGTCCTTCTCAGTCAATTTCATCCTTCAATACTCTCAATTAACAGATCATTGTCATACTGGGTAAGCTCGACCTCCCGCTCATGCCGCATGAAGACAAGCGTTACAAACCGCCAAATCCGGTCCTCACGAGGGTCAGACAAAATGCGATTAATGCTTGAAAACATCCTGCTGCCACATCCCAGGGCTGAAAGGATGTGACTGCGGTAATCATCCATCTCAAAGCCAGAATCAACCGCAAACACTAAATCATCAACAGCCACTTCATCTGCCCCGATAAAGCAGTCCAAATCCTGGATAAGACCCGGAACTGACTCCAGACAGGGCTCCTGCAAAAGTGGCAGTTCACCGGATTTCGTATCGTTCAGAAATTTAACAATCTCCTCTTTTTTCTTTTTTTTCTTGGCTCTGGAGGCTTTCATCATCTCTCTAAAATATTCTCTATCAAAGACTCGTTCATCAAAAAGGAAGCGGGATGGATTTGTTTTATTGCAACGAGAGCAGGCATAATGAAAGGTCCTGCGGATAAGCCTTGCGCCACAACAGATGCTTTTCTGGAACGTAAGAGTAGGATCTAAAATATTTCCGCATAAACATGAGCACTGACTCTGGTCAGTCATTGTAAGCTCTCCGCTGCATTTTGGGCAGTTGTACTGGCTTAAAAGCACGTGAAAATAAAAATTCTTTGTCTTTTCCTTTAACTGGGCTATTTGGGCATGGACAAAATGAATCTCTTCTATTAAAGGATTTTTCAGATCTGTTGGAGCATTACAGTCTTTGTTTAGCATTTGCAAACTTAGGCAATTTGAGTATTTAAATATTTTCCCGGCTTCAAATTGGTAAAATTTATAAATCTGGATAAGAATACATTCAGCTTATGATAAGATCTAATTGGCAGGAATCGGGGTTGAACCGGAATTGCAGACTGACAATTACAGATATTCATAGGCTCAAAGGCCTAAATAATCTTATCAAAGCCTCTAAAAAGAAATTAGCGATTATGCTGCAGGATCCGAAAAGCAACATTGATGAGGTGGCTCAAGAAAAGATCATTTTAAAAGCCAGCAAGCAGCTGGCAGACAACCTAAATGAATTTTTACTCTATGAAATTAACTGAAAGCCATCGTTGGTGTTCATTGGCAATTCATCTTCAAACAATTTTATTATCCCATTTGTACAAGCCTTGGCTTCTTCGTATGAGGAGCTAAATCTGAATCAAGATTTTAAAAGACATTACTACAGCCCCCCTCTATTATTAATTTGAGTGCATTTGTTCTATGATCAATCTCACAGTGAGAGTAAATTTCCACTGGAAAGCCATATTATTATATTTTATATTTATTCATCTATTTATATTTATATTCTATATAGAAAAGAAATAAATCAAACAAACGCTACAAATATATTTTCGAAAGTTCCACTGGAAATTTACTACCAGTGCCAAACCGAAAAAAATAAATACCAGATAGGAACCTATATTAGCATTGCTTGGTAAATTTCCACTGGAGATACAATGCTGGCTGAACAAAAAATTGAAAAACAGATCAAGACAATATTGGAAAACACAATAATTCTAAAAAGGCGATATCTAGATGATGAGCAATTATACCGTGAAGAACAATTTAGCGTTTTAAAGGAAATCTTTGACGTTAATGTAAGAGATCGCGAGATCAAAGAGTTAAGCTCGCACTTTGCGCCAATTTTCCGGCAAGATCATCCCATCCACCTGTCTTTGCTTGGCAAAACCGGAACCGGTAAAACCGTAACCATGCTATATTTTTTAAACTTAATGCAAAATTTATGTCGTAAAAGCAAAATCGAGCTCAGATATATGCATTTAGATTTATCAACTCCAAAGCCATGCTTTAGGGTCCTTAACGATCTTGCGTGCTTTTTGGATGCAGCCAAAAGATACAAACGGGGCATCTCGCTGGATGAACTCATGTGTAGAATTGAAGATAAAATTCGAGACTACCCAGGCTATTTCGTTCTTTTTGTTGATGAAATTGACCATGTTAGAAAAGATTTGGACAGTCTGTTAAAATTTCTGGTCAAGCGGCTACCTCAAAGGCTTTCCGGCAAACTGGTGCTGATTTTTTCCTCAAACAAACTTGATTGGCAGGATAATATTGATCCGCGCATCAAATCTTTTTTGAAAATAAATGAACAATTCTTTGAGCCTTACGATGCATTTGATCTTAAAACAATACTATCAATCAGAATAAAAAAGGCCCTGAATCCCAAAATGATTCAAAGTGGTGTGCTTGAAAAAATCGCAGCTGTATCCAGCCAAAATCACGGAGATGCCAGAAAGGCGGTAGAGATATTATCAAAATCGGCTAATATTGCTGAACGGGAGGGATCAATCATCACCATGGAGCTGGTAGACAGGGCGATGGAGGAGATCGAAAGAGACAATTTTGTGGCAATGATTAAAAATAGCCCTAAACAGCTGCAGGCCACCCTGTTTTCCATAATCTCATCATCGTTGAAATCAAATAGACCCCTTTATACTGGTGAGGCTTATGGAACTTATCACGCGTTTTGCGCCAAAATAAAAATGCGGGCACTTTCCCAGAGGGCGTTTTCAGATCTCATATCAGAGTTGGATATGTATGGTTTTATTCAAGCGCGGGTTCTTTCCCATGGGCGTTACGGCCGCACCAAGCAAATCATTGTGAACCTTCCAAGAACACTTTCAGAGAAGTTAAAACAGGTTGTATTAATGGAATTTGATTTGAACCAGGTATCAAGTGTTGTAAAGACTTTGTAGACAACTATCGTTGACCTTTATCTGCGATATTCTCCACAAGAAATCTTCTGGCTTTACCCACAGAGGAAGCATAGGATATATTGGCTTTTATTGTCCTTGAAAAGTAGCAACCGAAGTGGGTGGGTAAATTTCCGATGGAACTCGATAAATAAAAATAGAGAGGTATTATGTATATCTTTTTATGCAGAAAACAAATAAAGAATAGAAAACCATCAAAAATTCAT
>DATFMK010000374.1:0-3361 GCA_035267005.1 Balneolales bacterium | reverse complement strand
AAGAACATAATCGTTAATCCCCCTTTCATGGGCTTAACTTGGCGCAATAACCCGAATTATTCACGTAACCAATATGAAGTAATACATATCATATTGTTAATAAAGTAACTTATAAAAAATAAACCGATCCTCGATTTTGAGAACGCTAAAAAAAGCTGCGAAATTTGGCCGTGCTCTGCGTTGAATTTAAAAATGCTTGATCAACGTACCCATGTACGTTTCATGCACATTTTTAATCCCGAACGCTTTCGGGACACGACAAAATTTCTTGGTGAATAATCCGGGTCAAATTATCACTCATTCGGTTTTTATAAAAAATTGATCGTTTTTCGAAAGAACGATGGTATCGTAACGTGATAGATTTTCTTACATGCCGGACAAGGAATAAACTACTTATTAACTGTAGATTCCCTGTTTATTCCCAATTCTTCATGTACTTAGTTTATAAACAGATTCATAGAATTAATATGGATCAGGATACCGATAATCCGTTAGGGAAGAAGCCATAGGTTTCGATACGCGACATCTTAATCCATATTCTTCCAGCTACAAGTGAAGACAACAGGTTCTTTTTAAGAGTGCTACTTTAGTACCACCCTAAAACAATGGTTAGTTTAATGAAGACTCCTTACCAGCATTGCTAACCAACTAAGATAAACACCGGTCATTGGGACTATTTGGCCGGTGTTTTTTGTTTATACATCTTAATCTGTCTATCGTAGATACACTAATACAGATAAAATCATCTAAATGACAATATTTGCTAACTATTCAACAAAATATGATCATATCATTATTTGTCACTTCCTCTTTGCATCACTAAAGTTATATGAGACAGGGCATTGTCCGCTAACCCGAATTATTCACATTAAACATAAAATCAATACATAAATACTTGTTAATGAACACATTGTAACGTTTCTTGGTGAATAATCCGGGCTAAACCATATAATTAAATTTATTTGAATACTATTTATCATGCTGGTACCATTTTTTAACCCCAAAGGAGTGGCTGTCATTGGAGCTTCCCGAGATCCTCATAAATTAGGTTATGGAATTGTAAGAAATCTTGTTGAACATCGATACCGGGGCCCCGTTTATCCAGTCAATTCAAAAGCAACCGAAATTTTTGGATTTACCTGTTATAAATCCATTTCTAAGGTTCCGGATCCGGTTGATCTTGCTATTATTGTTGTACCCGCTCATTTCGTTTTACAAGTTTTGGAACAATGTGGGAAACGAAATATCAAAAATGTCATCATCGTAAGTGGTGGTTTTGGTGAAACGGGTTCAGAAGGGAAAAAACATGAAAAGGAGCTGCTTTCAAAAGCTAAAGAATATGAGATGCGCGTCATTGGTCCTAATTGTATTGGAACGATCGATACACATACTCCGGTAAATACAACCTTTGTTGTAGGAATGCCAGAAGCCGGTGAAATTGGATTCATTTCACAATCCGGAGCTATGGTAGCCGCTGTTATCGATTGGGCAAGAGGTGCCGGAGTGGGATTTTCCCGTATCGTCAGTCTTGGTAACCAGATTGATGTTACAGAGACCGAAATGTTTTCCATTATGGTGAATGATCCCCAGACTCAAGTTATTACAGCCTATATCGAAGGCGTTAATGACGGACGTTTATTCATGAAGGAAGCTGAGAAAGCGGCCAAGAAAAAACCTGTTCTGGTCTTGAAAGGCGGACATGGCAAAAGCGGAGCCAAAGCGGTGGCTTCACATACCGGAGCGCTTGCCGGCAGCGATGAGGCCTATGAAGCGGCATTCAAGTATAGCGGCGTTTTAAGAGCAGATACTATGGAAGAATTATTTGATTGGGCGCGTACACTCGCCTGGCAACCTCTTCCTAAAGGTAACCGAATTGCCGTATTAACGAATGCGGGCGGACCGGCAATTATGGCTGTGGATGCACTGGAAAGAGTTGGTTTGCATATTTCAGAATTGACAAAAGAAACCCGTCATTATCTCAAGCAACGACTTCCTGTTGCAGCAAGCGTAACCAATCCGGTTGATATTTTAGCCGGATCAGGTCCGGCAACCTACGCTGTAGCTTTAGATGCCTTATTATCTGATCCTACAGTAGATGCCGCATTGGTTATACAAGCACCACAGGACTGGTTTTTACCTGCAAGCCTGGCTGAAGTTGTTGCCGAAGTCGCGGCCGTCCATGATAAACCTGTTTTGGCTTCCATTATGGGAAAAGCATCGGTCGATCAGGCATTGACCATTTTACATCAACGCCGGGTTCCAAATTTTTCTTTTCCTGAACGGGCCGCTTCTGCCTTCGCGGCTATGATGAAACGCAAACATTGGTTGGAAACGCCTAATCATGAAATAGATAAATTCACGAATATAAATCCCAAAGAGGCAGAAAAAGCCATTGAACAACATGATTTTGAGAATCTGCTCGAATCATATAATATCCTACAGCCTCCTTCTTACTTGAGTAAAGATCAGGATGAGGCTATTAGTTGCGCAAAAAAAATTGGTTATCCAGTCGTTTTGAAATTGGTATCTGATGAATTGACGCATAAATCAGACGTTGGAGGTGTCATTTTAAATGTAAAAAATGCACAGGAAGTAAAAAAAGCGTATACCCGAATTCTAAAAGAAGTTAAAAAGGAACATCCTCAGGCCGATATCAAAGGTATCCTGATTCAAAAAATGTTGAATGAAGGACAAGAAATAATTGTCGGGGCTAAACGTGATCCCCAGTTTGGTCCTTTGATCATTGTCGGCAGCGGTGGTACGGAAGTAGAATTGTTAAGGGATATCGCTACCGGTATCGCTCCCCTTACGCCCGCCCAGGCCGATCAATTATTGGATCAAACCCAGGCAGGAAAACGGCTCAAGGGATGGCGTAACAAACAACCTGCTGATCGCTTATCAGTTATTGATGCAATGCTGCGTATATCTAAAATCATAACGGATCATCCTGAAATTTCTGAAATAGAGATCAATCCCCTCTTCGTACTTCCAAAAGAACAAGGAGCGTATGCTGTGGATATCCGTGGTTCTTTTAATCATCAATAAGAGTATTAATTGTTGGGATGACTTGATTAATTTTATAAACTTTAAATGCTTTTTTATGGCTACCCGATAAAGCCCGGAACGATGTCGGTGGGAGTGCTGAGGAAGGGCTGGTAGCTATTAGTAAATTTACCTAACCTGCCCCCCAAACGACGTCATTCCCCGAAAAAAACGTCGGGGCAGGCTGAACTTGATTCAGAATCCAGCCAAAACGTTGGTACAGCTTACAAACCGGGGTTTTTAACTCAAAGCGTTCCTTCAAATTAAAGAGGAAGCAACGCTCAGAGCCTTTAACCAGGAGATTCCGGGTCGCGGCCCA
>DATFMK010000373.1:0-4342 GCA_035267005.1 Balneolales bacterium | reverse complement strand
CGCTGCTCAACAACTAGCTTGATGGCGTCTTGTTTGAACTCTTTAGTGTAATTTGGACGTTTTCGTTTCTCGTTCATTGAACACCTCGCTTTCTGTATAATTGCTCTTAGCAAAGTGTCCGGTAAATTTAAACCACATTATTTTGGGAGGAAATTAGATGGATTCGGTTAATCTCATCTTCCTTCTCATAAAATAAATACTCATTGGAACTGAACCAATCATCAACCGATTTTGCATAGTTTTTCGATGTAAAATATATAAGATCCGGCAAAGTTTTTTGTTTAATTGTGGCTTCATTATTATAATTATTTTCCGGATCAATTGAATCAATATCAATGCCTTTTTCTTTTGCCATTTCTTTAACCATGGCAAGAGTATCTTGAAGCATTTCAGAAAATCTTTGCCAAAAAGCCTCGTTAAGTTCGTCATTTTCTTTAAGGCCGCCAAACTGCTCCTCGACAAGTGTGCAATTCAAACATCTTGAAGTGAATTGGCAACGCTCACACCATCTGTCACAATAATTGTAGATGCCAGATATATATTTTGGATCTTTTGCTCGTTTTAACAAGTCTTCTTTATCCATTGTTATCAGCTACTATTTTTCTTATGATTACGTAGAGATGATCGACAGAGACAGCGCAGCTATCTCTGTCGAATCCATCTATTTGTTGAAAATGACCGGTCACCGATTATCACCTCTCAGCGCATTTCTTGAAGCTCTATCCACAAGTGTAAATAGCCTGTCAATATCATCTTTTTGATTCGAGACCTGATGTCCCCGCACTTTAACAAATTCACAGTCCAATTGATCGGTCATTCTATAAAATTCCTGATACAATTCATAATTTTTGAGGCGCTTATTTTTTTTGGAACGATAATCATTTTGCTCTAACCGATCACGTCTTCCCTGTAAACCCATGATGTTTTGGGAATCCGTATACACAATCACCCGACGCCCCAATGCTTGAATATCGCTGAACGCCCATAATAACGTCTGCAATTCCAGTTTCGTTGAAGACGTACGCTCAAATCGCCTCACTTTCACGCGCGCTCTCAACAAATCCAACGAAAGTCCACGTTCAGACACAGCCAGGTAAGCCCCATATCCAATTTTTGAATGCGTATTCATACTTCCATCCGCAAATAGCATCAGTTCATCCATAACAATATAACTTTATTTCATAAAACGCTAAAATTGCAAATCATCATTCGAACCGAGGAATCTGGGGACAGAATTTTGGTGTATGAATCGGCCTTATATTCTCTCTGGGCAGATGGCTCTGACTGTTGGGTAAAAGGAAGCTCAAACTGTCGAAAATGCTAAAAGACACGGTATAAACCCGATCTCTCTTCACGGGTTTGTTAAAAACTCAATAATTTTCTATTTTCTATTTCATATTCCCTATTTCCTACTTCGGACTCCTGCCCCCCGGATCTACGAGCCATTTAACCCCTTCATCCATATCTGTAAATATCTTCACATTAAACCCCTGGTTCCTTCCCACATTTTCGATGAACCGGTAGTCAGACTCATGCGTCGAATAGACGACCGCTATTCTGCTCGAGTGAGATACCCCTATATTTGAAGCAACCATCGGCAGATAGAAGAGGTCAACCGTAGACATGCTGAGCTTGACTTCACGGTGGTCTATGAGGAATCGATGGCAATTGCAGAGAGCCATTTTTTCCACGAGTTTCGAAGTCGCCATTTTAAGATTCCGAGAATCGATTCTTCCCTGAAGATGTACGCGTATTATGTCCGCTTCCGGCTCATGCCGAACTGCAAAATTACCCATCGGTAATGTCTCCTTGTGAAATGGATCATGAACGTCGTTACGAAATCCGAGCAAAAACAAGTATAAAATAGCAAGAACAGTGCCATTTATTCCGAACTGATTTCATTGGATTTTTTAAATGTTGAGTGCTGGAATGCACAGTTTTCTGTGCAAAGGTGCACAGTTTTTCGTGCAGATATTCAAAATTTTCCGGGAAGGAATCGACAGCTTTATATTTTTTAGATACGAGACCGTTACAAAAGGCCCCTTTTCCCCCCAATTTCTGCGTCCTTGAGGATTAGGATTTATCAACAGGCTCAAATTGTGCACGAAGTGAAGAATACAACGTCTTTTCCGAATGCGGAATTCTCAGCAGGGTGGAAGGCCTTGTTCCTTCATGGCTCTGACTGACAGGAAATATTGGTTAGTGTCCATCCACGATTGTTAAACAAGCACGTTCGTTTCCAATTCATAAATGAGTTATTTTGGTCCGGATCAAGGCCGCACAAGGGTTTTAGGTGAGGCATACTTCCTGTATGCCGCAGCCGGAAATCCGCGGAGAACGCAGATCCGGGCAAAAAGGGCCATTTATGGATGGAAACCGGTTAGAAACGAAGGGTGGGGATACCGAACAAAGGATAATTAAGATCCACATTTCCAATACCCAGCCCCAGAGTGCCCTGACTGCAAAACATTTGCAAGGCGTCGCAGAAATTATTGAACCCGTTCGGCGCCACATCGTAATCTGCAAACGCCATAAAGGGCATTTTTCGATCGTTCATCAAATCCGTAAAATGGGGATGTGTGACGGTTAAAAGCTGAATCCCTTCCGGTCCGCAGCAGGTATCGTCCTCAAGTTTCCTTAGAAGTTGAGACACCTTTAAATTCCGGTATCTTTCACCGGTCTGGATCTTTGAAAAATAGTATCCTTTGGGTCTGGGCGGCGCTTCCGGTCGCAAGCGGAAATGGTCGGATCTGTCAAAATGAATATCCTCACACTGCCATATCTTAATCTTTCGGCGTTTACGCACATATTCCCAGGCCAATCTGCCGGAAAGAACGGCATCGGCATTGCCGTGACCGTCATGGCCAAAACCGTAGGAAAGAATGACACCGACAAACCCGTCGCGCCGGTCTTGTTCCGTTAATTGGGGCGGTGTTCCAATCCTATCGAAATCGGCATCCTGGATACCCCACGCCATTTTTCGGTTGGCAGTTCGCCAGGATTCGATCTGATCGGAGATGGATAGAATCGTATCGTCCGGAACTTTGGATTTGCTCTTTATAAATCGTTGTATCGTTGGTAACATTTTAAAGAGCGGCATAATCAAACCGTTATTTTTGCTTGAGCAGGATGTCTCCGTAAAAAGCGGTGGCGGACTCTTTGGTATTATCCGAATCCGTCATGATCCCGATTCCCGATATCATCGGCGGTGTTTCGCCAAATGCGGCAAAAAAGTCGTCCAATATATTGCGTTCTTCGGTAATCCAGGTATCGAGCTCTTTTTTTCCGCTTTCGATGACAATCATCTGGTTCCGCTCCGTATAGGGATTTGGAGCAATGGTCCCTATCGGAGCGTTGCTCACCCAAATGTAATTAATGGCACCCATCGGGGGATATTCACCATAAAATTGTTTGACCAAATTATATTTTATCTTGTCGAAGAACCCTGTTCTGCCGGGATCATACTCAAATGTAATATAAATTCTGGCCGGGTAATCATCTCCATCCTTTTGTGTCACATCACTCTTATTGTAAACATTCGTCACCTTCCAGCGCCACTGAACGATCGGATACTTATTAGGATCGATTCTGATTTTACGGATTAATCCCGAAGCGGATGCTTCGCTGACGGCTTTGACGACCACCGTATCGCCGTCTTTTACCAGAGAATAACGGGTATGGGACGCAATATTCTTAAATGTTAAAGGAAGCCATCCTTCGGGCAATTTTTCACCCGGTTCAGCGGCCGAAAATTTGCCGACATCGATAATATCTTGAGCCTGGAGGCAAAGCGAGGCGGTTGTGATTTGAACGGCTGTTAAAAATATAATTACGAAAATTCTCACGGTTGAGACGTCCTTGGCAACGCCACTTGGCGTTATCTGAGGCGGATACAGCAGGCGGTGATAATAAATTCACTCCCTGCATAGTTAAAGCCGGAACCTTCAGTTTTGCTGAAGTTTTAAGGGATTAATTTTCCCCATCTCAATCATATGTTCGATCCGTTTTTGATCGTTCCAGAATCTGAGATCGGATATTTCTTCTTGTAGACCTACGACATTTTGGGTGTCAAGATTCTTTTAGCCAATATCCCTTGGATAGATCTTTTTTCATTTGTCAATGGGATAACTTTATGTAAAAATTTTAAAATGCAGACAAAAAAACCATCCACAGCAATCCTCAAGGCAATTATTTTCGGGGTCTTTATTGCCGGAGCCATTTTCCTGATCCGTTTTACACCGGTCAGGAATTATCTTACGGCCGAAGCGCTGGGGCGTTTTCTTGAAACCGCCGGATTATGGGCGCCGGTGGTATACATGGGGATCTATGCTGTGGGAGTCTG
>DATFMK010000372.1:0-8645 GCA_035267005.1 Balneolales bacterium | reverse complement strand
ACGCGGAATCTTAGGATTATTTTCTCCGACGTACAATTGAGCTACTTCTGCCCCCGCTCTTTTTCCCGTATTTTTGATTTCAAAAGAAACCTTAACGGATGGATTGGAAGCTTCCGAACTTTGTTGAACGTTCAGATTTTGAAATGCGAAACGGGTATACGAAAGTCCGTATCCGAAGGGGAATAAGGGTTGAATATTGTGCTTGTCGAAATAACGGTATCCAACAAAAACGCCTTCTGTGAAAACGGATACGCTGTCATGCGGCTTATACGAATCGTAAGCCGGACAATCTTTCCAGGCTTTTGGGAATGTAATCGGTAATTTGCCAGATGGATTCACTTTACCGGTTAACACATTAGTAATGGCGTTTCCATCTTCTTCCCCACCGTACCAGGCTTCAACAACCCCATCAACATTATGCAGCCACTTGCTCATAACTACCGGTGCACCGGCATTGATCACAACGATGGTGTGTTTATTCGCTTTGGCAACAGCATTGATCAGCGCCTCCTGATCTCCGGGAAGATGTAAGGTTTTACGATCATGACCTTCCGTTTCGATTTCGGGCGTATCACCAACAAAAACGAGCGCAACATCCGATTTGGAAGCAAGTTGCTGAGCCTGACGAATTAATTTTTCATTATTAGGTCTCATGCCCAATTTGACAAAATAAACATTCATACCAGGTGATGCCTGATAATAATCCATTCGAACATTGTAGAATTTATTGGCATCAAGATGAATTTTATACTTGTCAATTCCTGGTGCAAAACTTCTTTTGTGTTGGGAAATCAATTTATTATTCAGGTATAATTTAAATCCGTTATTCGTACCAATATCAAACACATAATCACCTGATTTCTTTGGTTTGAGATATCCGGTCCATTCAACGGAAAAGCCTTTTTTAAATTTATTTTGAGGCAAATTCATATTGCTCTGCTTGCCAAAATTTATAAAATTAATATGCTTGTCTATCCTTGTAAGCGTTGCTTTTCCTTTAAATTCGCTGTTATTATAATAGTTTGCTTTCCAGCCATGCTGATTACCACTTTTATTCGTGTAGACTATTGAAGTGGGAACCGGTTCGGCATCGCTATCGAGCATAGCACCGGGCACATATTGTAATTTTGTTTTACTACCAATCTTTGTTTTCAATGCCTGTAGCGGACTAACCGAAAAATAGGGCGTTACCATCGCACTTCCACCACCATGAATACGTGCATTTTTAGCACTTGTACCAATGATGGCAATTGATTTATCACGATTGAAATTCAAAGGCAAAACATTGGCGTTGTTTTTCAACAAGACGATCCCGTCTTCTTCTGTTTTCAATGCAACCTGTTGATTCTCTTTACTGTTAACCAATGCCGGATTCGCTTTATCAGGATGATCGAAGAGTCCTAATTTGAACATTACACGCAATGTTCTTCTGACTTTATCATTAATGGTCGATTCCTTAATTTTTCCACTTTTTACTGCAGCATATAATGTTTTATTGTTCAGATATTTGCCGGTCGGCATTTCAAGATCCAAACCATTTTTCGCGGTAGTCATTGTATTATGAACGCCTCCCCAATCGGACATAACCATCCATTTATATCCCCAGTCACCTTTCAGGACTTTATTCAGTAAATAGTGATTATCGCTACAGTAAAACCCATTTACTTTATTATAGGCAGACATCACTGCCAAAACGTGACCTTGTTGAACAGCGGCTTTAAATGCCGGGAAATAGATTTCATGCAAAGCCCTTTCACTGACTTTATCATCAACATACATCCGGTTGTCTTCTTCCGTATTGGCGGCATAATGTTTAACAGTTGCAGCCACATGCTCACTTTGTACCCCTTTGATATAACCAACTCCTAACTCAGAGGATAAGTAGGGATCTTCGCCATATGCTTCAAAAGTGCGTCCATTTAAGGGAAGTCTCGATATATTGACATTGGGACCTAAAATCACATTTCGACCCTTGCCACGAACTTCGCGACCAATAGCTTTTCCTACCTGATTAACCAGTGCCGTATCCCATGTGGAAGCGATTGCAGTACCCGACGGAAAAGCCGTCGCTTTGCCCCACCGAACACCAAGCGGTCCATCGTCCATTTTCATGGCGGGAATTCCTAAACGTTTAATGGGTTCTGTCGTAAAACCTGTACCACCTAACATTTTAATTTTTTCACGAAGCGTCATCCGACTCATCAAATCGTGAACATGTTCTGCTATTGTTGCTGAAGAATTTTTATAAACCGGTACCTGTGCCTTACAGGTCGATATAAAACTCACCGTAATCAACAAGGCTAACGACAAAAAAAGAGATCTTTTTCTCGTCATCGATATCCTCCGTTAGTGTATTATTTTTATAATTTGAAGTAATAAAGAATTAGTTAAATCAATTCCTTTAAGAAATATTTCAAACAGTTCGAATTGTTAAATAATAAAAAACTATTACAAATGTGAAAAAAATATTCTAATATTTGCTGATTTTATTGCATGATTTTTAAAAGGAATGCATAAATAAGTCAAATTAAAGTTTATTTCCATATATACGTTCCAACAGATCCCGCTTCTAACGATGTTGATACCACCTTATTTGTAAACTGAATATTAAACTGTTGTTTAGCAGATCCATCATTTAACACAATCAGGACTTTTTGCCCATCAGGAGTTTTAAATGCAACATTTTGCAAATCCCCTATAATATTGCTTGCAATTCTTTTCGATCCCGGACGGACAAATTTTGCTGCAGAGGCAATGATATAATAGGAAACATTGCGCGTTATCGATGAACCGATAGTAAGTGCGCCCATGCAAGTGCTGCATCCCCCGGGCGTATGAGGCTGATAATTGGGATCGGATGCCAGATTCCATTCCAGTACGTTTTTACTCCAATTCCGGGTAGCCCCAATAATCAGATTTTTAACATGCCAATCCAGATTCGCCGCGAAGTCACCCGGCCCGCCGGTCCATTGTTCTGTAAAATATACATTCTTATCAGGATAAGCGTTATGGACTTGCGTCAATGCTGTTATACTCCCACCATAGAGATGAAATGCGGATCCATCCACATATTTTCTGGCTACCGGATCATTCAGAATAGAAATCGGATAATCCGGCTGATCACAATTGTGATCGTATATTACTATTTTCGTATCCAAACCTGCCGCATTAAAAGCCGGACCAAGATAGTTCTTTACAAAATCATCTTCCGCGGTTGCCGGCATCACCATGCTTGGATTATTCCCGCCATATAAGGGTTCATTTTGAGGAGTCACCGCTGTGATGTGAATTCCTTCCGCTTTCATCACTTGGATATATTTTACAAAGTATTGGGCATAAACTTTATAGTATTTGGGATTCAAACTCCCTCCAACCGAACTGCCATTGGTTTTCATCCAAGCAGGTGCAGACCATGGTGTAGCAATCAAGCTGATATTTGGATTGATGGCAACAATCTCCTTAAGCAAAGGCACAACGTTATATTTATCTGCTCCCAAATCAAAGTTCTTCAGTGTAGTATCTGTTTGTCCGGCCGGTATGTCATCATATGAAAATACATTCTGATTCAAATCAGAAGAACCGATACTCAGACGCAGATAACTGACTCCAATAGAAGTACTATCCGATCGGAATAATTCATTCAGCAGTGCGCTTCGTTTATCTGACGGCAGACGGTAAATCAAATACGCACTTCCACCAGTTAATGCAAAACCAAAACCATCGATCGACTGATATGTATTGGAAGTATCGACCGTAATTGTTGGATTATTATTTAACGTTTGAGAAAACAACAAACTAACATTTTGCTTTTCAAACAGAGCACTTTTATCCGCAGATGTGAGCCAAAGCGTAACATCTGTTTTAACGGACGGATTTGGCGTTACGGTGGAATCATTCGCAGGTGGCGGATTCGCTGGCCCATCGATTTGCGATGTCGATTGTTTGCTGCAGCTCAAATTCGCAATGACCAATAAAAATAAGACATTCAGCAGCATTACCTTAATGATCGGTTTCATTACAAAAGCTCTATGATATGACATAAATAATTTACCAGAAATGGATTACTCTCTTGTGATTGAAGACTTTGCAAAACCAGGTTTTTGTTCGAGATCAAGGACTGAAGAATTTTAAAATTCCGATAACGCAGATATTAGGCAAAAAGACAGTTTTGCAAAGTCTTCTGAAAAATGATTAGCTTTTTTGAAATACTCTTACATAATCGACAAACATACGCTGTGGGAAATGTGTTGTTGCATCTGGCGAACCAGGCCAGATTCCACCAACAGCGACATTAAAAATCAAAAAGGACGGATTATCGAAAGGATAAGTGCCGTCACTTAAATCCTGACGGGAAGCTTTCATATATGGAATATCATCCACCTCTATTTTTAAAGAATCCTGACTCCAAATTAAGCTAAATACATGAAAATGTTGTGAAAAGTCTTCGGATGCCAGCGTATACGAATTATTGTAAGTGGCCTCAGAACCATCTGCTTTTTTCCAGTGTAAGGACCCAACCACTTGTTTTGGATTTTTTCCGATCAGTTCCATAATATCCGTTTCGCCGCATGTCGGCCAACCCACATTTGAAATATTACTTCCTAACATCCAAAGTGCCGGCCACATCCCTTGAGCTACCGGTAGTTTAGCTCGAATATCAATTCTTCCATATGTAAATTCTTCTTTACCCTGCGTTGTAATCCGGGCCGATGTATACTGATTGCCATTATAACTTTCTTTCCTGGCTTCAATCACTAAATTTCCATACGATTCAAAAATATTTTGTGATCGTGACGTATAATATTCTAATTCCTGATTTCCCCAACCACCGCCGCCGGTTTCATAATTCCATTCATTATCGTTTAATTTGCGGCCATTAAACTCATCGCTCCAAACTAATTTATAACCCGGATAACTTTTGGGAGTTTCATAGCCGGTCGTATCAGTTGGTAAATAGGTACCATCATTAATAATAGTTCCTGTCGCTTTACCATTACTAATTGTACAATTATCCGGGTTACTCATCTGAACATAAAATTCTTGATTTGCCTGACGTAAACTATCTGCATTAACGGTTACATCAATACTCAATTCCCTGTCACCGGGTTGAAAGGTCAAGGTACCGGATTTAGAGGCATAATCTGATCCCGACTTGGCCGTTCCATCAACCGTATTATAAGCAACACTGACTGTTTGATCAGATGCCGCACTTAAATCAACATAAAAGCGACAAGTTGCGGAAGTATTATCCCGTGTAACATTTCCGTTTTTTATCTCGACACTGGGTTTGGGATTATTCTTAACGATGCTGCTACTTTTTGAACAGGATATCATCAACAAAACACCCAGAAATATCAGATATCGTAATTTCATTATGGCCTCTTTTTAAAAATAACAAATAACCCGGATATCGCTATCCGGGTTATTTGGTTTATAAACCTAAGGTTATGGTTTGGGAACAAATGTAAATTGCCATGCACCCCAATCATAAATTTTAGCTACGACCATTTTATTGCTGGTCATAGATATGATTTTATAGGTGATTTGCTTTTCCGGAGTGGAGGTTGTATTCGTATCTCCAGCTTTATATAAGCCAAGAAATGCTCCATCACCTTTTACGGTAATCGTATTACCAACAATGGAGAAATCATGTGATCCTGATCCCCATGCGGCATATTTGGTATTAATATCACTCCAAGCGTAACAACCGGTTTTTTTAGAGTCGTTTGCATTGTTTTTGATGATATCTATGGGATACGGATCAATACCGCTATCATTATCGACCCATATATCGCCATTATTATTGTAGTCGAAACTTCCGTCTTTGTTGAAAGTCCATTCATCGTTGAATTGACAATCACGGGTTGTGACATCTGCAGTCGTACTACTCCACCAGGTGGCACTGAAATCGGGTGCACCAATCCATAAAGCGCCGGCATCGGGCATCAATACCCAGGTTTTACTGCTACATCCGGTTAACGTAGCTTTATATCCAAAACAACCGTTTGGATCATCCTTAGCGACATTAATGGATTGCTTGGTGGTATCATAACCACCATCACTAAAAGCCATTAATTTCACCGTATAGGTTCCTTTTTGTGCATAATAAGCAGTATCCGTTGCACTGCCTTTTACCCAACCGAGTCCTTCACCGGTATCCCATTGCCAGGTAAACGCACCATCTGTGGTACTTTTTAACAGGTAGGTATTGGTCTTATTTGCGATCGGTGTAACAGTAAATGATGCTTTAGGTTTTGGACCCAATGTCAAATTACCGCTATTACTCTGACAGGCGAAAAAGGTGCTGACAGATAAGATACCAATCATCGCCAAGATGAAACTACCTGATCTTAAAGATAATTTTTTCATGATAATTTCCATTTATTGGTTCAATCAATTATATCCGGGATTTTGCTTCAGCTTTGTATTATTCAATTCCGATAATGGAATAGGTAATACATCATTTACGCCAGCCTTATAGCCCAATGGACCTAATACCTGAGCTGCACGTCCGGTACGCACCAGGTTAAACCATCGGTGACCTTCGGTAGCCAGCTCCATATATTGTTCATGATAGATATTAGCCAGTGTTGGCGTTGTTGGTGAAAGTCCAACACGAGCACGAACAGCGTTTAAGTAATGAGCCGCTTTTGTTGTACTGCCACCCGAACGAACCAGTGCTTCAGCTTCCAATAAATACGTACCAGCTAATCGGACTTCGATATAGTCGTTCGGGAAATTTAATTCCGCCTGACCAGTATTAGATTTGTATTTTGCCAACGGCGCATATTTCTCAATGAAATATCCGGTATTATCATACCCTTTGGTATAGCTTCTTCCCGGAGCGGCATTTACGATACTGTCAATATTAGCTACCGTATATTTATATCGAGGATCACTCTTCATGGAATCCACGAATTTCGGTGTGACGGGATTGAAACTCCAGCCACCTGACCAATATGTAGGTCCGCTATAACTTCGTGGACCAACCATTTCCGTGTACAAATTACCTAAGAAACCTGGCCAGTTACCCCATCCGGCATTTTGAGCCTGAGTATGGGTAATTTCAAAGATAGACTCCGCATTAAATTTATTATCAGGACTAAATATATCGCTGAAATTATTTAATAAATGATATGCGGGAGACGTATTTACTTTTTCCAACCAATCGGCAGCTTCTTGTAATTTAGCCTTATCGCTATTATTTGGACCAGCTTCCCACATGAGGGTTTTGGCAAGAAATGCCTCAGCAGCTCCTTTGGTTGCCCGCCCTTCCTCATTGGTCGGAAGCGGTGCAGATGGCAGATCCGGAATAGCAGCTCTGAAATCACTTTCAATCTGAGCATAAATAGAATCCGGCGATGCCTGAACCTGATTATAAATTTGATCGGTCGTCAACGGTTTGGTAATAAGCGGTACATTTTTGAACAACCGAACTAACCAGAAGTAATAATAACCTCTGAGAAATTTTGCCTCAGCAATGTATCTCTTCTTCGTAGCGGCATCCATACCCTTTACACCATCAATCTTTTGCAGAAACAGATTGCTTCTGTAAATACCGGTGTAACTTCTATCCCAGAAACCAGCCTGTGGACCAACAGCACCGCTTAGATCATATTTATTCCAAGCCTGCCAGCCAGGCATATCCGTAGGGCCACCGCCTCCAGCATAACATGCATCAGAAGCACTATTTAGCGGTCCCAGTAATGGAACATATGTATTATCACTTCCGCCAGCTTCCCAACTAACGGGATTGTAAATAGCTGTCAATGCGGAAAAAGCCTGATCTGGAGTTTGATAATAATTTGACTCTAACTGCAGACCTTTGGGCTTTACATCCAAAATATTGCTGCAAGAACTAAATTGAATCAGTCCCGCAAAACACAACAGATATAAAAAAATCTTTTTCATTGGTTTTCCCATTAAAATCGTTAAAAATTGATATTCCATCCGATCATAAAGGATCGTGCCTGCGGGTAAATACCACGGTCAATACCATAGCTACTACCACCAATTTCAGGATCATAACCCGTGTAATTAGTAAATGTCACAAGATTATTGCCACTGATATAGACCCGAGAGCCTGTGCCCAATCCAATTTTATTTGCAAAATCGGATGGTATCGTATATCCAAGCTGAATCGTTTTAATTCTGAAATAAGAACCATCAGATAAGTAGAAAGAGGATGGATAGGTGAAGTTGTGATTCGGATCAGCATCATCCAGTCTCGGGAAGGTATTGGATGTGCCGGGACCGGTCCAGCGTCCTAAAGCAGCCGTTGTATAGTTGGCCGTTAGGATGTCCAGACGACGTAATCCCTGGAATATTTTATTGCCATAGACACCTTGTCCAAACACTCTGATATCAAATTGTTTGTAAGATGCCGATGCCGTTAAACCGAAGGTCCATGGCGGAGTCGGATTACCAAGAAATGTACGGTCTGCACTTGTAATCTGTCCGTCACCATTTAAATCGGCCCATTTGAAATCACCGGGTTTGGCACTCGGTTGAATCAGCTGACCTGATTTACTTTTATAGGCATCAACTTGAGCTTGCGATTGGAAAACACCTAAAGTCTTAAATCCATAGAATTCACCAATTGGTTCGCCAACCTGAGTACGACTTATTTCATAGGCACTTGCCTG
>DATFMK010000371.1:0-2990 GCA_035267005.1 Balneolales bacterium | reverse complement strand
AAAGGATATGTATAAAAAATGAGACCGCATTATTATGAGAAGGCTTTGCAAAACTGCTCTTTTGCCCAATATCTGCATTTCCGCTATTTCGAAATCCTCGCATATGGCTAATATGCTGCGGTTTCGAAGTCGCTCAAGTTTTGATATTGACAAAATCATTGGTTTTGAAAAGCCTTCTATGAGTAGGGTAAAATAGTCCCAAAAAATAATAAATACATCGAATGTTTTAATAAGCAGATAGTTTTTTTGAGAAATATTAAGAATGATTATTCGAAAATTATATGATAACCAGGAATATATTACGGGAATTCACTTTTCTTGGTAATAAAGTAGCTCAGCTTTTCAGAGGTTATTTTTTATTTAGGTCGATCAGGAATCAGAAACAATATGATGTTCCTATAACTGTTGTTTTTCACACGGCTCATGTTATGCCAATATACAGGGATATTGAGTTATTTTTTGGTTATCAATTGGCTCTTAAAGGTGTGAAGATTAAAATAATTTTTGATGATGGTTGCTTAAAACATTGGGATAATGCACAAATTCACGATCTAAGTAAACCACTCTCCTTATATAGACAAAAATCCCTGTTCAATTTTAAAATTGATAAAAAGGTTGCTGAGTATATTTATCACCATAAAAATATCGAAAGAATTTATTATTCCACCATATTTAAAAATATTAAGCTAAATGAAATAGAATTAAATAATGATGATAAAAACCAAGCCATAAATTCCGTCAATCGTTATTTCGAAGAAGGCATATTTGATCCAAAACAGAAGGAACAGAAAAAGTATTATAATCTATCTTTACAGAATTGCAAGATGTCTAAAGCCGTAGGTCAATACATCGTAAAGGAGTTGAAACCAGATATATTTATTTCATCTCACGGTACATATTCAACGTGGGGACCTTGTTACAACTATGTAAAAAAACACAATATTCCTTCCGTAATCTACGAGTCCCATATATACAGGAAACAGAAGATGTTCATTCTTGACGCTATTCATCAATTAGTGTACAAAGACACAGATTGGAATCGTTTTAAAAACAATCAGATCACACAAGATGGTAAATTACTAGTCGATCAATATTTTCACAGAAGGATATCTCACACAACATTTGATACAAGTATTTATTTTAACCATACAGGGCCAATAAATGATGATTTACAATTAAATAAGAGGAAAACAGATGGTATGGTTTTTGGTATGTTCCCTAATGTTGTATGGGATGGTGACATTGTGGAACGGAACAGTATTTTTAATGGATTAATTGAATGGATTGAATATACCGTTAAAGTGCTTTCCGGTACTAAACACGACTTAATAATTCGTTTCCACCCGTCGGAAGCGACAATGTTTAAAGGTACAAATAGGTTGATGGATATTTTGTTAAAGAGGAATCCTGAAATCATGGATTATGCAAATATTACATTAATACCTTCAGATGAAAACATAGACAGTTATGCTTTAATAAAAAATCATATAGATATAGGGTTGGTATATAGTGGTATTTTAGCATTGGAAATGACTTATTTGAGTATTCCTGTCATCTCATGCTCACATAACTTTTATAGTGAAACGGGTATCGCATACGAACCTAAAAGTCAGAATGAATATAAGAGGATGTTACTTGGCACAAGTTCTCTAAGAGAAGATTTTAATAATAATATCGGCTTTATACGGGATAATTTATATCGGTATGCTTATTGGTATTTTATTAAGTCAGCCTATGATGTTCCGATTTTAAATCCTCAAAAAGTTTTTAGGGTAGACTACAGGCAATTGACAAAGAATGATATAGATCCAACAAAGAATAAAGCGTTAGAAAGGACGATAGAAAAACTTTTGTCATACGGAAATCGAATATACAACTAAAAATATCAATAACTTATTAATGAATACTAATATTATTTACACACTTGTAATGCTATTTTATATTAGTTGATGGGTATTTATTAATGGATTGATTTTTAAGTGATTATATCTCTTATAAAGCCATGGGGATTTTACTGATATTTATACTAAATAATTAAGAGAGCTTTGTTATATGGAGAATAATAGGATTCCATTATTTAGCATAATAATTCCGACCTATAACCGTGCAGAGTTCATCACTCATGCGATTCAAAGCATCATTGAACAATTGGTCAATGATTGGGAAGTTATAGTTGTCGATGATGGATCGACAGACAACACCCGTGACAAGGTATTATCGTTTGATGATGAACGTATTAAATATGTCTATCAAAATAATCAGGAACGCAGTGTTGCCAGAAATCGTGGAATAAAAGAAGCGAATGGGGAATATATCTGTTTTCTTGACAGCGATGATTGGTATCTTCCGAATCACCTTGTCGAATTACGAAAAAATATTATTAAGAATTCCTATCCGATAGCATTCTTTTATACCGGGCAATATTTTTATGCAGACGGCAAATATCGGAGAAAACATCTACAGGAGAAAATCAAAATGAATCCTGTTGAGCATGTCCTTTTTTATACAATTTATCCTACTTCGGTATGTATTCATAAAAATATATTCAAAAAGTTTTCATTTGAAACCTATTTGATACCAGCAGAAGACCGGGGGTTATGGATTCAAATAGCGACAACCTATCCTCCTATACAAATTGATAAATATACATGTGTGGTAAATTTACATGAAGAATCAACAACACGTTTATATTCAAATAAAATAACATTAAAGAATTATGATGACGAATTAAATAAATTAAAAAAAGTATTTAATTACGACATAGTTAAAAATTATGTCACAAATGAGATGATCAAAAAATATAAGGGTAAGTACTTCTTTTATTATATGTATGATAGTTTTCATAAACGGCAACCTGGTTATATAATATATTTTTTTATAAAACACATTATCAGTTATCCTAAAAATATCTTTCGTTTGAAAACATATATGACTGTCTACAATATGATGAAAAATTATAGTCGAGACTAGGAAGCTGGCGGTTCTATTTA
>DATFMK010000370.1:0-3407 GCA_035267005.1 Balneolales bacterium | reverse complement strand
GAATAAACCAGGCATCAAACATTAAAAAGGAAGCTGTTTGAAATTTGTTATTTAAAACAATTCTTTGATTATCCGGATCAAAAAAACCATATCCTTCAATATCTTCATCAAAGGCATTAAAATATTCGGTTAATTCACTATTTGAATTATCTGCCTCCCGAAAAGAAGCTTCAGGTATTATTTTAATCCTACCTGATGATTTAGATGATGTTATCGCCGGATATTCATTATACACATCCATATATCGATCAGTGATCGCTAATATATCCAGGAAACGATCTTTCCCTAAAAAATAAGCTCTATCCTGACTTATAAGAGAAGTTTGAGATGTGATATTAGATTTTATATCCCCGATATAACGATAATTCTCAGAAAACAGAATATTATTTGTATTAGCCGGAACATAAACAACAACTAAACCTTGTAATGCCAGATCATTAGTAATAATTCGATCAGCATGGTTAATGGATCGAATTACATTTATATATTCGCTTTTTTTACGATATATCACTGAATCCAGAAGCTTACTCAAATATAAATCATTGAGATTTTCAAGAATCCTAATTGCTAATTCTTCAGTTTTAATATGGTGTCTTAGATTATGTTCCATTTAAAAAGAATCAGGGGGGTAGGATACCCCCCTGATAAATTGAGATTATTTACCATTATAAGCGGCAACAACCAAAGAAGATTGGTTATCGTATCCTGAATTATGGCTTTTGACTGTAGACCACTCAATTCTTCGATTACCACCAAAGAATTCCTGGCCTATACCCAAAATATTACCATATTCATCTTCTTTCCTACGATCCAGTTCATAAACAGGACCAGGTACTATTCCCATTGCGGAAGCACCAAGAATTACAATACGATCAATTTTACCGCCACCATTAGGACCAATAGCCGTATCATCACCGGCCGGCTGAGATTCACCTGCCAGGGATCCATTAGCTGTAGAACGGAAGTGACGTGGAGTATATTCAAGATATACCCGTTGTTTACGACCGGTACCATTTATAGCAGTATTTTTACGGAAATGAACCGCTGTACAATCAGTACCATCACCTGTACGAGCATCCAATCCACCTAATGCAGTTGTACCATAGACATAATCACCACCGTAATTATAATCATAGGTATGCATAGTTTGATCAAATTTTTCCACTTCACGAATGATCAGATTACGATACAAACGATCTGTTTCCATAATCAATGGATGCTTATACATGGACCCTTCAAAAGCGTAATTAAAACGCTTTTCCAAATCAGGATCATCCAGAAGCATATTCATCATGGCCGGAGATACCAACATCATATAATAGGCTTTCCCGGTACCATTAGGTACTCTATATCGAATAGGTACAATCTTCAGGGCTTTTATTTGTTGAACAATTAAATCCAACATTTTCCGGCCCGGAAGAGCTTTCGTATCCACTTGTCCAACAATCTCATGAACTTTACCAGTCCAATTATCGGCTGTAAGGGAAGTAACGGCGGCGGCGGCTACAGCATTAGCGGATAACAATTTATATACAGGATCGGCCAATGTATTGGTATTAACAAAGGCAAAAGTATTCGGATGTTCAGCCGGCGCGCTAACACCTAAACTTGAAATACCTGATACATTATCACCATCAACAATACCGGCATCGGCTTGTCCAATAGAGATATAAAGATTAGGAGACCAACCTTGATGGAAGGTAACAATCTTATTGGCATCTTTATACCGACCGCCCAAATCTGTTATATTTTGAACCAGAAGGTTTAAAAGATCACCACCTAATTCTTGCTGAGATTGACGAACATCTTCTTCAAATGCAGAAAAGAAATAACTTTGAAGAGCAAATTTAATATTTTTTCTGCCAGCCTGGATTTCAAATCCTACTCTATCCTGCCCTTTAACTCGGACATAACCGAGATCATTACCGGTACCAAATAATACTTCCATATCCCCTTCAAAGGGTGGAATCATAACGGTATCTGTTATTGTATCCCCTTTCATTTTTTCTAAATCATAGTATTCAACAAAAGGTGGACCATAAATATCAGAGCGTGGTTCTATTTTACGTCTGGATTTATTTACACCGGTATAAGCCGGATCTGAGAAAGCTGATTTATAAATTGCGGCCCAATAAGCTCTTTGAGATAGAGCCCTCCACTGTTTTACGATACCAGGATCAGTAAGAGTAGTTGGACCTATAGCGGCGGCTGAAGCAATTCCAATCAGCCCCGAAACGTGCATGGGTACAAAATGACCCAATGTGGCAATAACCATGAGTATAGCAAGTGCACTCATGGCATAAAGAATGCGTTTGCGAGACATAATAATCTCCTGCTATAATGATCAATTTTAGTTTTTGGGGTTGATCATGGGATCGCCATGTGAAATAAAACCCGTAATGGATTATTTCTCACCATGAAATTGGGGATCGCCCGATAGCAGGATCACTACTATTTAGAGGTGAGCTATAATAGCTACTGATAATTACGTAATTTATTATTATATAGTCAAGAAGGTTAACCTGAAACATTAATTAAACAATAGAGTTATGGGACCTAATAATAAAATTCTTGAAGAAGGTTATGAACTTGTAACCGGCGGCCGTAATATGACTACTTTCATGCGTACCTATCCTGGTACTGGTGCTAAAAAACATTCTTTTAATAAAGGAAATGGTTTTGAACCGGGAAGAAATGACGATATGTCTCAAAGTTATCATCGAGGAAGCCTTATTATAACAGATGATGGAAATGCTTTTATGTGTGTAGATGCTACACCAGAAAAAGCAAATTGGATAAAATTAGGTGGACCAGTTAATTTTACAACTTCTTCATTTGATTCCATCAAGAAATCGGATCCTTCAAATACTGAAACAGTAGAAATACCTGTATCAGAATCTGGCAAATCAGAACATGAACAAAAATCGGATTCCGGAAATGAATCAGAAGAAGAAGAAACTCCGGACGGTACTCCTGAAATGGCTAAAACAAAGAGTGAAACTCACCCTGATCAACCGGAAGAAAAAGAAAAAAACCCACCTCCTACCCAAGAATCTAAACCACAACCAGGAAACGCTCAATTTGGGGCAGATATGAGATATGATCCTAAAAATGAAGATGGGAAAATTGAGGATCGGAATATGGCACCTGAACAAATGGCCGTTCCTAAAGATATTCCTTGGTTTAAATATCTTGAAAAAAATAGTTTTGCATCCATTAAAAGTGTCAAAAAGGCCATTAAGGATGATACATTAAAAGATGAAAAATGGATGAATGAAAAAAGATCCAAAGAAGTAGATGATTGGATCAAAGAAAATGTGTAATACATTTTAAATTGATTTTAAATAAAAAGGCCATGTTATCCACATGGCCTTTTTTCGTATGGGTAGTAAGTGAGATTAACCGGT
>DATFMK010000369.1:0-2238 GCA_035267005.1 Balneolales bacterium | reverse complement strand
TCTATAAGTCAATTATTATTAGTTACAAATAAAAAAATGGTGAATATTAATGATCAAAATTCATAATACATATAACCCTTTATTTGGAGTCAAGCCGAAGTTTATCGAATGTGAATATTTTGATATAAAGATTGGCGGTTTATTTAGGTTACCTGGTGATTATAGAAAATATCAAAAACTGTCTGAAGAAGGAGAGGTTCAGGGAGCTTACATGATATTTGATAAGCATGCTTCCGTTCTATCGAATAAAGGAAATATTAAATCGGAACGTCTTATTGAAAAAAATGATTATCGTATTGAGCTGATTAATAAATAACGTGAGGTTTGGATAAGAATCGCAGCGTTGTAATAATTACATTGAGAATACGACCTGAGAAAATATGCCTATCTTGACGACGGACGACTGACCATCGACGACACAGAGCTTTTTTGATGCATAAAGCATGATTCCGATACCTAACTCATGTTGATTATACGTTTTTTTTCAGTATAAATAATGTTTAATTAATATCAGAGCAATTCTCTGTCGTCTGTGGTCGGTGGTCATAGAATAATCCAATTTAACAGCTAATTTTATTAAGTAGATAGATTATAAGCTTAAACGAACCTCACGTTAAATAGAATTAAAAAGCAAGTTAACAGAGAGGTATGTTTTTAAAAAAAATAGTTTAGTTTTAGTTTGAGAAACGAAAGATGTATAGCCAGGTTTGATAATAAAATTAACGTATAATCTTCCCAATAGCTGATTGATCATTAACCGATGATCGTGGTAAAGAAACATAAAAAGTAGTGCCTACATTTTCTTCACTATTAAGCCATATATTCCCATTATTCGCTTTGATAATTTCCTGAGTAATGGCCAATCCTAGTCCTGTGGATTTTTCTCCATTTGTTCCTTTTCTTCTTGCCTTTGAAAACTTTTTAAAAACTTCAGATTGTAATTTATCGGGTATGCCAATTCCCTGATCTTTAACAGAGATAACGACGGAATCATCAGCATAGAAAGAAGAAATGGTTACTCGATCCCCGGAATGGGAAAATTTAATACCGTTTATCACAAGATTTTGCAAAGCACGGATAATTTTTTGTGGATGAATGTGAACGATCCATCTTTCACTGGAAATCTCATTATCGATGGTAACATTTTTCTTATCGGCTAAATAGAAAGGTTTAGATACGAATTCGTTAAGCAATAAATTAATATCAATATATTTAAACTCCTGTGAGGAATCATATTTTAGTGATGCCAATTCAAGTAGGTTGTTGATAATACTGTAGGACTCGTCGCAAGCTTGTAATATATAATTATGATATAATTCTGACTTATCCGGATCATTATTCATTTTTATAAGCTCTACCATGCCTTGAATAGAAGCAATCGGATTTTTCAGGTCATGAGCAATATCATGAATAATTTGATCTTTTTCGTCATTACTCTCGATCAAAAATTCTACGATGTCATTTTTATATAAAAGTCCACAAAATTCTGTATCCTTGAACACCTCTAACACTTCATAATTATTTTCCTTCATCACATTTAAGGCATCATATAGGGACTGGTCGATTTTGATAATGGGCTTTTTATTAATACAATTTGCAGCGATCTTACAAGAATGTCCTAATAAATCGAATGGTGTCAAAATACCGTAATATTTATCATTATTTTTGACAACCAAAGCCTGCTCTTGCAACAAGTTCGTTTTAAATGATTCCAAACGGTCAAGTGGGCTGACCGTTTTATAATCTTGTCGTACAAAATTGTTAATTCTCATTTTTTATTTCAACACCGTATCAAGTGATAGTAATTCCGTCTTGAACTCCAAAAAAATATTTTGTCATCCTATACCAATCAAATATTCATCTATTCGGGTATTCATTACACTAAACAACAATCTATTCACCTCATCATAGAAAGATCGATTAAAACATTTACCCAATACCCGTGTAAATTCTAATCACAGTTTTGGAAGATTATGCAAAACCATTCTTATGGTCAATATCTGGTTTTGTAAAGCCTTCTTTTGTCGAATTAACCCGATTTTCGACAAATTATCATCATAAGCTATAAAACACAATCTCTTACTATTTTATAAACTAAATCCTAAATCCGATGATAATAACATCAGAATCTTAAATATTCCAAACCAATAATATTTGTATTTAGATACATTGGTTTTTATTAAGAAGATTATTTAGGCATATTTTACGTAAGTAAATTTACTATATCAAGTAATCTGT
>DATFMK010000368.1:0-2001 GCA_035267005.1 Balneolales bacterium | reverse complement strand
TCGAGTCCGGAAGCCAGTGTGCTCTTGCCTGCCCCGCTAAGGCCCGACATCCAGAATACTTTGGCATGTTGATTCAACAACTTTTCCTTGCTGTTGCGTAATAAAATACGATCGAATACTGTGTAAATATCCCGTTGTAATTTCTTCATAGTCATAATTTATTTCACAATAATACGCCTAAATCAACAAATTGTTTACGAAGAGATAAAGATAAGGGAAAAAGTCGGAAGACGGAAGACGGAAGACCGAAGCAAAAAAGATACTGCCATGCCCGGTAGCCAGGGGGAAAAGAGAGAGGTGAGTTGTGAGTTGTGAGCTGTTACATCCGGATGATGCTGGCTGTGAGTAACAAGGTGACAAAGTAACAAAGTGACAGAGGAACTTCGCGTTTCATCCGGGTGACTGCACCTAAACTCCTAAACTCCTAAACTCCTAAACACCTAAACTCCTAAACCCCTAAACTCCTAAACCCCTAAACTTCTCAACTCCTAAACTTCTCAACGCCATATTGAGGGAGATTTATCAGCCAGTAGAGGGGGAGGGATAAAAACAGGGTTGGTAAAATACAGGAATCAACCTCAGAAAATAGTCATAAACGCAATTTATGTTTATGCCTTCGTTGGGGCTCCATGCAAAAATATATTCGAAATAAACAAAACATATTTCGATTATTTCGGTTATATTTGTGTGGTGAATATTAAACTTTTAGCTATGAAATATATCGAGGACATAAAAAAGCCTACTAAAGAGGAGCAAAAAGCAGCGATGGAGTCTTATGATACTCTGGCTTCAATGATAGATCAATTGCACTCGAAAAATCCGGAAATTGAAATTGAGGAATCTAAAGAAAAAATAAAAATTCCTCTGATTGCCTTAAAATTACTGGCAAAAATTTTAAAAGAAACCAGTAAAGGGAAACCAATTTCAATTGTGCCGATTGCAACAGAAATGACTACACAAGCAGCAGCAGATCTTATAGGTTGTTCAAGACCTCATTTAGTAAAATTATTAGAAGAAGGTAAAATTACATATACAAAAGTTGGCAAGCACAGACGAATACGTTATGAAGATGTTATAAATTATAAAAAGAAAATGAAGGCTGAACAGAAACGTCTGTTAATCGAGATGATGAAATCTGACGAGGAAACCGGATTATATGATACATAGTGTTCGTTTTACATGTGTATTGGATACTAATGTAATATATCCAATTGATATCCGGGATTTATTATTTTGGTTTGCTCATTATGATTTATTTACTCCAAAATGGAGCAAACATATATTTGATGAGTGGTATAATGTCATGCTGAGGAAAGGTGTCTCAAAAGAGGAAGCCAGCAAAAGAATAAGAAAAGCGAATATGGCATTTCCGGATGCTTTGGTTGAGAATTATGAATCCTTGATTGATGGACTGGAGTTACCAGATCCTAAAGATTGTCATGTATTAGCTGCGGCGATAAAAATAAATGCAAATACCATAGTTACAAATAACCTGAAAGATTTTCCAAAAGAGTATTTGAATAATTTTGGACTAACAGCCAAAAGTGCTGATGATTTTATAACTGATACTATTGACCTGAATCAAAATATTGCAATTGAATCATTTAAAGAAATGGTTTTAAACCGGACAAATCCTGATTTAGATGAATTTCAAATATTAGATATACTAAGAAGAAATGGACTAAAAGATTCAGCAAATTACTTACATTCATTATTATAAGTGCACGAGAGCCCAATCGTAGAAGGCCGGTGAACTTAAATAAACTCCTAAACATATAACCACCGCTTCACCACATTCTTCACATTCTGCATTACCAGTTCCCTGGTCCATAGCATGGGGCTGTTTGTCCAACGTTGCGGGTGGACGGAGAATAGTCGGAAGTCAGAGGACCGAAGACGGAAGTAGGGCAATCGTTTTCAGAAAAGGATTTTCGGTATTCTATAAGTTTTAGTTATTTATTACCGTACATATATCAATCGCTTCACCACATTCTTCACATT
>DATFMK010000367.1:0-3832 GCA_035267005.1 Balneolales bacterium | reverse complement strand
AAGATATTTTGGGTCATCGATTATTTCGTCTATAAGGCAAGAGATTTCAATATCCTGTTGATTAGCCAAACAATAAAATAAGTATTGTTCAATAATGAAATTATATAAATACATTTCATTGTTATTCATTCGTTTATAGTTGTTATCTATAATAGAAAAGGCACATTTAGTAAAATTTTTAAAGAAATTGATATTAGTCCCTCCAACCACACCAGCATTAATTGAATATATTTTAGATTCCTTTTGATTATATAATACATCAGGCAGTTTTTTGAATTTTCTTGTAACTATTTTCAGGGCTTTATGATAAAGATTGAGATTATATTCTATGTTTTGGGCCACAAGTGGTTTTTGGTTCATTTTTTGATCTATTTCTTGCCATATGAATACATCTCCATCTACATGTAGAAATGGTTCATTTTGAAGTCCATATGAATATATTTTGGAAATGGCCCATAAATCATGTGGGTATTTATCTAAAAAATCTAATTTTATTTCTGTATTTGAATAAGGTAGATCTAAACAATCTACTAATAGATATTTGCCATAACGGTCTGTTATCAATTCAACACATTCATAATATTCACTTAGTTTCAAACAACTTAATGCCCAGCTCATTAAAAAATACTGAGGTGCAAGCCAGCCTCCAGTATATGGTTGATGTTTATTAAATATAGATCTGGAATTAGTCCATAAAGATTGAATTATTTTCAAAACACCCTCCTTTCCTTAATACCTATATAATATTAATTCAATAACCGATGAATTTTTATTAGAAGGCGAAAAGTTAACGTATCATATGCAAAAAGAGCCTTATGTAATAAATGTATCAAGTGTTATAATAATAAAAACATAAAAATATATTGACTTTTAGTTCCTTAATAATTATAGTAAAAATAACGTTCATAAGATAAGTTGTTTTTTAATGCTTTTGATTGTAAATAAAACAGGTCAAATTTTAAAGAAAGGAACTAAAATGAGGAAATTCTTATCGTTATTTCTTTTGGTTTTAGGAATAGTATTTCTGAAATTTAATTTCAGGAAAACCCAAGAAGCCGATTTAGGTTACTTAGCAAGTGAAGGAGCCTCAGAATTTGTTAGAGGTACTACAGAAACAGCAGGCAGCATAGTTCTTGGATATGTAGGTGCTGAATATGGTGCCGAATTAGGAATTGCAGCAGGCGGACCAATAGGGCTTGTTGTAGGTGGAGTAGTTGGATTTGCTTAAATAACTAAATGAAAGGAGTAGATACATGTGATTCTACTCCTTTCTTATTAAATATTAGAACTCTTTATATAAAGGTAAAATGTTTAATAAACTGTATTATCCATTTCGAATAGGACTAATAATGGGGTTTGGTTTTGCTATTATTCAAATTGTCATTCCAATCTTATTCCAAAAAATGCACCTACAAAAAAAACGATACTATATCATAGATTGGAAACAAATCATTGCTAAATCTGTCTTTCTTTTTTTGATATTATTCTTTACCATTTTTTGGATTCAAGAATTTCGAAATTTTGGCATTTTATTATTTATTTTTACTCTTATATCTTTATCATTTCTATTTACCTATGACTTTATTTTACGCCCTATACTTTTACGCTTTAATCCCCATCTTAAAAAAGCTCCTGATAAATTAACTAAATGGGCCACAGAAAAATTTAATAAAAAAATAGAAATCTATGTTTACGATGGAATATTGATTAATGCTTTTGCAACTGGTCTAATTCCTGTGTCACACACCATAGTATTAGGAGAGCCTATTTTACAGAATTGTACATTAAATGAACAGAAAGCAGTTCTAGCACATGAAATAGGCCATTTAGTAAAAAGTCATTTAAAGATAATTTATGGAACGACAGTTGGGCTATCACTACTATTGTTCATTTTCTTGCTTCTTATCGATAAAACTACGCAAGGTACTCTGAATTTCCTTTTTGGACTGATCACGGTAGTGTTATATATATTAATATTCATGATCTATTTTTATGGGTTAATTCGAAAAAAGCTAGAAATATCAGCGGATTGTTTTGCTGCCGGGGTTGTCGGATGCGAATTATATGTGCAGACTCTTCATCATATAGACAATATGATGGAAGGGAAAATCAGTAAAGGAGGATTTACTCATCCACGTTTAAGTCAACGTATTGAAGCAGTACAAAGGGCAAATAACAAAAATGAATAAAATTCTATTTCTAGTGTCTTTAATCTTGATAGAGTCGGGAACCTTGGCATCACTATATAATTTGGATAATCCAATTATACATTTTGATAATAACTTGAAATATTCAGTTACGTTTAGCAAAAAGACAAAAAAATCACTTTATAATAAAAATGGATTAAATAAGGTATTTAATCCATTTAATAAGAACTTATGGACATATTCTCAGTAGAAATCTTCTGGTTGGTTTAATGATTGTTGTTGGAGGAATTATGTCTGGTGGGTTATTAGCCGTATTCATATTGTGGTGGAATGGTTTCATATTTGGCACAATTATTATAAAAAGTATTGTTTTGGGGATACCACCACATATCCTATTGTTAGAAACTGTGATTCACGGTCCTCTTGAAATTTTTGCCTTCTGTTGGCTTGGTATGTTAGGGTTAAGATCAGCCAAAATAACTTACATATTTTTCAAAGATGGAAGTATATCTACAGTTATTCTGCCCAAGTTATTAGAAATTATGGTACCAATTCTCCTTTTGGTAACTGCTGCCTTTTTAGAAGTTTGGGCAATGGCTTATTTGGGAATATGAAATGAAAAATCATCCATTAAACATACAACGCAGAAGATTAATATCATTAGCCATATTTTATTTTATGCTTAATTTAACTGTGGGATTATACATTAATTCACAGTTAATTGATGCTTTAGTAGATAAACGTGTTACTTTCTTATTTTCGGTAGCAACTGCTACTATTGGTATTAAGGATGCAGTAACAATTATTCTATTTATATTACTTTTTGGTTTAGCTTGGGCTTTTTTAAAGATTGCTGGTGTTGAAATAGATTATCAAGATCTTTATGAACCTATGTTTTGGTTTATTTTAGTAGCTTGTTTAAATGAGATTATACGTTTTTTTATGGCATTTTCAGTTCTTAAACCTATAATGCACAACTTATTGTTCACTAACTATAAAGAGTATCTGAGCTTTTTAAAAATAAGATTTCCTCATACATTATGGATCAAATACGAACGTATTTTAGATAACTCTTTTATTATAACAGGACCGTTAATTTTCGGAATAATCTTTTTTATTCGTAATAAGAGGAAATATTCTTGGCAAGACTGTTTAATAAGTGGGCTTGGATTAGCCTTAGGTCTTGGATTGGCTCAATTAGTTTAATAATACTAAATCAGTCATTCTAAATTCTCATTTCTGTTATATTCTACCTTCTCCAGGTTTCCCTCGTTCCCAACGGATATTAAACCCCTCGTATAGTCAAAGTCAGTTAAATAAGATGTCAAAGATCATGTACCTTGTCAGGGAACACGTACTCCCCTTCATGGTTTGTAAATACTCAACAATTTGTCTCCGGTTTTGTACCCGGAGCTATTCATGTTTAAGCCCTGCCAGGCTTATAATTTTCCTGGTTGATCACATTGTTAATTGAACCGCTCTTTATCTTTTAACTTACTTCTAATTAAGTGCCAGTCGTCCGTGGTCCGTCGTTTGTTCAAATCCTCGGTCATCTGCGAAAATCTGTGGCTAAATAAAGGTATCCGGACTCCGGTATCTGATCTCGATATGCCGCTATCTTGCAACTTGTGACCGTTGTCGTGCAACTTTACAGGATTACAATAACCCAATAACCCAATAACCCA
>DATFMK010000366.1:0-8062 GCA_035267005.1 Balneolales bacterium | reverse complement strand
ATAAAGTAGCAAAATCGGGGCTGGTTACTATTGATTTAGAAGAGTATTACGATGACACCCCGATCGAAATTTTTGATCTGAAGGATTACCTCTATCAGGGATTAATTATCCGTGAAAAAGAATTTCGTAAAAATTTAGAGGAGCATGACTGGACACGTTATGCCGGAACTTATGTAGCGGTTCATTGTTCTTCGGATGCGATTATTGCTTCCTGGGCATATATGTTGGTAACGACCTATGCACAGGTTTATGCAAAAGAAGTCTTCTTTGGAAATCGTGATGATGTTCGCTATGAAATGTTCCGTAGAAAACTGGATAAAATAGACTGGAGCCAATACGATGGGAAACGTATCATCCTGAAGGGCTGTGGTGATAAACCAGTTCCACCAAGTGCTTACCTGTTAACCACAAAAAAATTATTACCTTATGCGGAGCGTGTGATGTATGGAGAAGCTTGTTCATTCGTTCCGGTTTACCGAGAGTCAAAAAAATAATGAGCATTAAATTTAAATCATTACAAATCATTGGATAATTCACATGTTAAAGCTCTCGTAACCGGAGCATCAAGGGGTATTGGTAAAAGTATTACGCAGAAGTTATTGGAGAGTGGGGCACAGGTCATCGGAACTGCGGTAAAGTCAAAATTCGGAGATCCCGTTTTTGAGAATGAGCTATTTACAGGATTGCATATTGATCTATCCGATCGGAAATCACTTCAAGAAGTTATAAAACCAATTTTTGAAGGAAGTGATTTTCCAAATGTGGTAATCAATAATGCTGGCATTTCGGAAGATGTCACTTTTAACGATAATGATCTTGATTGGGAAGATAACTGGAATCGGACCATTATGATCAATCTTACGGCTCCTTCCCTGATATCGAAATGGGCTATCAATCACTGGATGAAGCAATCGGTAGACGGTATTCTCATCAATGTTGCCTCCCGAGCCGCTTACCGGGGAGATACGGAACAATTTGCCTCTTATGCGGCTTCGAAAGGGGGATTGGTATCCTTCACCAAAACGGTTGCGAGAGCTTTTGGAAAAGATAATATCGCCGCATATTCTATCGCGCCGGGATTTATTGATACTGATATGGCCAAAGAACTTACACCCGTATACGGTAAAGAATATTTAATGAAAGGAATTGTTCTTTCGGAAATAACTCCACCCGAGGAAGTTGGGGAATTAGTTAGCTGGCTTGCTTCTGGTAAGGTTAAACATCTGACTGGTTCTACGTTCCATATAAATGGCGGTTCTTATATGATTTAACCCGGATTATTCACCAAGAGATTTAATCGTGATCAAGGTGAAATAAAAATGCATATGAGAGAAACTCTGGTGCCTTAATTAAACAATTTTAATTTCAACGCAGAGCACGGCCAAATTTCACAGCTCTTTTTAGTGTCCTCAAAATGGAGGAATGAACGAAAGAGCTTGTAAAACACTTATTCTGAAAACAAGCTGGATATCGATGATTTGAACTTTTATTATATAATTGATGAGTTTATCAAAACGTAAAGCGGATCATGTAAATTTAAGTGTTTCTGGTTCCGTTAATTATGAGAAGACAACGGGATTTGAACAATATGATTTTGTTCATAATGCACTTCCTGAAGTAAATTACGATGAAATTTCTACCGAAGCCCGTTTACTCGACAGGACTTTTGCTTTCCCATTGTTTATTTCATCCATGACGGGCGGATTTGCTGAAGGCGGATCTGTAAACAGTATGATTGCTGAATTCTGTGAGAAGCAGAACTTACCCTTCGGTGTCGGTAGTCAACGCATTCTTATGGAAGTTCCGGAACAACGGGATTCATTCGCAGTAGTCAGAGAGAAAGCTCCGAATGCCTTTATCGCTTCAAATATTGGCGGAAGTCAGCTTATTGACGGATTGGCATCTAAACATATTGATTTGATCGTCGAGAGTATAAGAGCCAACGCTATTATCGTTCATTTAAATCCATTACAAGAACTCATGCAGCCTGAGGGAGACCGCAATTTTAAGGGAATTCTTCAGGGAATCAAGCAATTGGTAAAAGAAGTCGATATACCAGTGATTGTCAAAGAAACAGGAGCCGGTATTTCAGAAGAAGTGGCCAGACGGCTGGTAGAGTCTGGAGTTAAAGCCATTGATGTAGCCGGGGCCGGTGGCACAAGTTGGTCGAAAGTTGAGAATGCCCGGGATCATAACCAAAGCCATAAAGTGTTTTTTAATGATTGGGGGATTCCTACCACTGAATGTCTGATCTCTCTTAGAAAACACAATAAAAATGATTTTGAGGTGATTGCATCCGGTGGTGTCAGAAACAGTTTTGATATGATAAAGGCCATCTGCCTGGGAGCCGATTTTACAGCTATGGCACAACCCATTATTAAAGCTGTTGTTACTAATGGACTTGAAGGACTTGATGAGTTGTTTCAAACACTTAAATATCAGTTTAAAACAGCATTATGTTTATTGGGCGCTCAAAATATCAAAGAATTGAGCATTGAGCACATTCGTAAGATTTAAATCACAAGAAATATTAATATCCTGCATAAATTTCTTATATTTCGCCTTTCTTAGAATAAAATGAGATAACATTGCTAAACAAAGTCAGTACTTTTTCAGAACTTATTGAAAATCGCCTGCAAAATATAGATATCCCCGGATATCCGGAATCCCTGTATAAACCGGTCCATTATACGCTTAAACTCGGTGGTAAGCGTATTCGTCCCAATCTGGTATTATTAAGTTGCGGGATGACAGGCGGTGATCCCGAAGAGGCTTTACCGGCGGCTATTGCGATAGAGTTGCTTCATAACTTTACTCTGATTCATGATGATATCATGGATCAGGCTGATACTCGTAGAGGTAAGGAAAGTGTATACAAGAAATGGGATGAGTCGACCGCGATTTTATCCGGTGATGTGATGTTTGCTTACGCTTCAAGGCAGTTAAAATATTATGGATATAGCAATAAGTATTCAAAAGAACAGTTTATTAGATTATATGATCTGTTTAATGATGCCGTGATTACGGTTTGCGAAGGTCAGGCACTTGACCTGGATTTTGAAAAAGATACGCGGATATCGATCGAAGATTATATAAAAATGATATCCGCGAAAACGGCGGCATTGTTACGTTGTTCTTTTAAAATGGGTGCCATTGTTTCAAATTCTGGCGAAGAAGTAGTGGATATGGCGGGACAGATAGGCTCTGAAGCGGGAATTGCATTTCAAATACAAGATGATCTTTTAGATGTAATTGGTGATCCGGAAAAGTTCGGAAAGAAAACAGGTGGTGATATTTATGAGGGAAAGAAGACCTTCCTTTCCATACTGGCTCTGAATAAAGCGAATACCGAACAAAGAAAATTTCTGACATTAACATTACAGGATAAAGAAAAAGATACCGCTGACGTAAAAAAAATTATACAATTATATGAGGATCTGGGAGTTATTGAAGAGACTAAGCAGACAATAGAACGTCACTATCAACTTTCCTTGCAATATCTACATAATTTTGGACAATCCAATTATCGTAACGATATTGAACAACTCTTGCAATTACTTACTAACAGAGATCGATAATAATAAGGGTTTAACATAGATTTTATGAATAAGAGATTAAAATTTGCTCTTAAAGCAGGATTATTTTTAACGGTTATTTTTACTCAGGCATGTGCGAATAAATATGCCATTAAAAGAGGAGACAGCCTTAGAGTAGCATACAATAAGGCGATGACCATCTATAAAGAACATAAATACGATGATGCGAGTCAGGCATTTCAAACAGTGTTATCACTTGGTCGTGGTACGGGGTATGCCAAAGACGCTCAGTATTATCTTGCTCAGAGTTATTTTAATGATAAACAATATTTACTGGCTGCTTCAGAATACAAGCGATATTATACCTATTATCCCAAAGACAAGAGAAGAGAAGAGGTTCAGTTTAAGCAAGCACTTTGCTATTACAAATTAAGTCCAAATTATAATTTAGATCAATCTAAAACTGAAAAAGCTATTGAGCTTTATCAGCTTTTTATATCGAGATATCCGAATTCTAAACTATCAAATCGTGCGGGTAAATATATCGATCAAATGCGAGATAAACTGGCCCGCAAGATGCTGGAAGCCGCACGTTTATATCAGCGATTAAGAGATTACAAAGCCTCGGCTCTGTATTTCGGACTCACTATCGATAATTATCCGGAAACGAAGTGGGCCCAGGTTGCTTTGGCGGAACAAGTTCATGCTTATGTTTTATTAGCTCAGAACAGTATCTCATCAAAACAGGAAGAACGATTTAACAAAGCTGTTGATACTTATCAAAAATACACACAGCTTTTCCCCAAGGGTAATAATCGCCATGAAGCTGAACACTATTACAAGGTAGCTAAGGAAGCTCTCAACAAAATATCGAAACAGAACCAGCGGACAGCTGCGAATGAGTAAAAGGGTAGGGATACTCGGGGGAACATTCGATCCGGTTCATAAAGGACATGTAACCATTGCGAAAGCTTTTTTGGATAGTGGCTTCATTGATGAACTCTGGGTTATGCCAGCTCCCGATCCTCCTCATAAAAGAGAACAGGATGTTACTTCGTTCGATATTAGGCAAAAATTACTTAAAATCGCTTTTGAAGGAATTCACCATATTTACATTAGTAGTTTTGAGAAAGATCTTGATAAGCCTTCATATACGTTACGTACCATTCGGGCTTTAAAAAAACAATATCCGGATGACCAGTTTATTTTATGCCTGGGCAGTGACAGTATTCTCCATATTGATTCCTGGTTTCATGCCGATGAACTCATTAAAGAAACCATTTTTTTAGTAGCTTACCGACCTGGATTTAATCCGGAAGAGTTACCTGAAAGAATCAGGAATAAATGTCATTTTGTTGAGCATTCACCGATTAATGTTTCTTCAACCGAATTAAAAAAGAAACTCAAGGCACATCGCCCCACTCCAATGATCCCGAAAGCAGTCAGTGAAGAAATAAACAAACTAAGTCTGTATCAGTGATATTTTTGTTGGTATTTGATCTATCCTAAAATTTATGATTTCAGATATAGGGATGTTATATATAACGCCCCTTACCATTAAAAGCTTTTCAAGATCTGTTAAATCCACAATCTCATCTTCTTTTCCTCTCGAAATATTGCTTTAACAAGAATTCCGCATCGAATTCCATAATCCCCTGTATAATTTCAATTCTGTGATTCAAACGTGGATCCTGACTGATATTATAAATACTGCCGCAAGCTCCCATTTTAGGATCTGTAGCACCAAATATGATTCTTTCCAGGCGAGACAGAACCAGGGCTCCACTGCACATCGGACAAGGTTCCAGTGTGACGTATAGTGTACATCCTTCAAGAAATTTGGAATTCAAAGTTTGGCAGGCAGCCGATATTGCTAGTATTTCAGCGTGTGCCGTCGGATCTTTGAGTCGTTCGACCTGATTATATCCTCTGCCGATAATTCTATCCTCATAAACGATTACGGCACCCACCGGAACTTCATCTTCCTCAGCGGCTTGCTCAGCCAGGTGTAGGGCTTGGCGCATATAATGATTATGTTTAGAGACAAAAAAATTTGGGTTGAATGTATCTATATTTGTGGTCATTTGTAAATAATATGGGCAAGTTGTTTTTAAATGAATTACAATTTACATATCATTTTTAACTAAATAGCATTATAGTAGTTTTATGAAAAAAGTAGAAAATGAAATAAAAAATTATATAAAGAAGAATATCAGGAATATTCCAGATTTTCCTAAACCGGGTATTCAATTTAAAGATATTACACCCATTTTGAGTGATAAGGATGCTCTTGAATTAACTTCATGGCTATTGGCAAGACCGTATGAAGATAATCACGTGGATGTGGTTGTTGGACTTGAAGCTCGGGGGTTTTTATTTGGAACAAATCTGGCTATGAATCTTAATGCCGGCTTTGTACCTATACGTAAACCCAATAAATTACCAGCAGACACTTTATCGATTTCTTATGATCTGGAATATGGTGTGGATTCATTGGAAATTCATAACGATTCCATATCAAAAGGTGATAAAGTTATTATACACGACGACCTGATAGCGACAGGTGGTTCGGCCGTTGCAGCATATGAATTAATAAATAAATTAGGTGGAGAAGTTATTGGTTTTTCGTTTATTATTGGATTAAATGAATTGAATGGAAAAAGTAATTTACCATCAGACGTGCCTGTAGATATTTTAATTGAAATATAAAATTCAGGAGGCAAAATATATAAAAATAGCTAAAATAGATTGAATATGACTTTTTGATATTCTAAGTAATAATGATTAAATAACCTAAATAGTTTTGATTGACGAACTTATGGTTGTTAATTTAAATCAAATTATTCGCAAGTTTTACTTTTAACAGGACAAATAAAATCATCTAACACTATTATTATGAATAATAATACGCGATTGAACATTTTAGGAAAAATAATGACAGCAGGGTTGTTGTTATTTGTCACGGCTTGTTCAAGTTCACTCGTCATAAAGAAAGTGAATTTTGCACAACCCCTTGAATCCGTTCTTACACCTAACAATAATGGTATGGTCAAAGATGTCCGTGATGGACTAAAATTCAATGTCATGCCATTACAGTATGCTGAAACAAAGGACACTTCATCAGTAACTACCCAGGATGTTCATCTTATCAGAGGACATGAAGGTTATTACTATGTAACAGCAAAAGGATATAAGGATGTCTTTGTAATGGCACCATCTGATGGGACTTTAAAATTGAAGAAAAAAATTCATATCAATGATCAAGGTTTGCAGAATCCGGCCTTCAATCAACGTGCACCATATATTCAATTACTGAATGGTTCATCAGCATCCTATGATTTGACTAAAGATGGAATTAAAGGGAAAGAGAAATAATTATGGACATAAGAATATATAACAAGACTAAACGAATCGCTGCACTTTTGTTGTTTCTTATGGTCGGTGCATCATTAACACTACAAGCACAGGCTCAGCAGACACAACAATCGGATTATCAAATTGTTCAATCTTTTAAGAAAACCTATGATAATCTGAATCAGCAAATAGATCAGGCAACCAGTGTAGATCAAATAAACTCGGTAATTACTGATATCAATAATTTTGATACCAAGTATTCTTCACATAAGCAGTTATTAGATAATGCATTGTATCCGAAGACATACGATCAAGAAACTCAGAACCTGAAACAGCGTGCAAGTACGACCGCATCACGTTTAAAAGTTCTGCAGAGCCAGAGTCAAAAATTAGCTGAGTTGAATCAGGAGGTCGCTAATTATTCTCAGCAGTTACAGGCATTAAACTCCAAGACAGATTCCTTAGGAAACCTGATGCACCGGATGTCCGGAAGAAATGCTCATATGTCTCGTTTGATCGCTGAATATCGTAAGAGCATTAAAGAGAGAAATAATTTTATCTCATCCGTTATTGATTCGCTCTTTATTACTTACAAAAATCTGAAACTTTCTTCTGTTAAGAGTGAAGCTGGCAAAAAATCTCAAATAGGTGCTAATGGTAATGCGCTTAAACTTATCGAGAATATCGCCAATAATAACACCAATTTTATTGATTCCCATCCGACTTTGACAACTGCTGAGTATCTGAAAATGGATGCCGTTCAAAAGCAGTTCTCTGATATGTGGAATAAGTTAGGCGATAAGTTAGTTAAGATTTTTGCTCCTAATAATCAGACAAAAGCCCGTAATGATGTTGAACAGGCTTTGAATAAATGGCAAAGCAAAGTTTCTAACTACACATGGAAAGCTGTTGCTGCTACTTTCAAAGAACAAAATATCGATTTAGGAAGCTTTAAAAATGGTTCTGGTTTTTATAGCAGCTTGAAAAATTATCTTGACAATGCTATAAAACGCAGCCGTCAACATGCTGATGATCAGGAATACAATAAATTTCAAACTTTCTCCAGCCTTTGGAATGATACGGTAAAAACACAATGGGCTGATAATCTGGTCAAGGCTAATGCAATGACCTATCAGGATATTGCAACTATCGATCAGAAAGTGAGTACTTGG
>DATFMK010000365.1:0-2248 GCA_035267005.1 Balneolales bacterium | reverse complement strand
GTTATTCAGATCCCCGTAGGCTGAGCCGTTGGAAAAACTCGGCTGGGCCAGTCCCCAGGCCCGGCTCGAATCGGCAAACTGTAAATCTCCCCGGTTCACAAACATTGCATTCGGCAAGGCATGTGAAGGGATCATCTGGATAAGTCTCTTATAATTTACTTGATTACCCTGTACTATCGACATCACCACTTTTCTTTGTGAAATATGGCTTAAATAATCCAGATTTGTCAAATCCTGATATATTCCATTCGCTACAAAAATATCTTTACGTCCGTCATTATTCATATCCATGATGAGCGAACCCCAGCTCCAGTCGGTAGCATCGACGCCTGCCAAGCGGCCAATCTCACTAAAAGTGCCATCCCCATTGTTCAGCTGCAGCGTATTGCGAGTAAATTGGTGATAATACCCATTATCAGCTAAAAAGCGATAGTGCTTCCAACTATCAAATGTCGTATTTACGATAAGCCGAGCTTGTTTGTTTGGCAGCATATCCGTCACAAAAACATCCGGATATCCATCATTATTGATATCTGCCGCATCAGCTCCCATCGAAGCAGCGCTGGTACTTCCGATTTTATGCGTTAACTCCTCTTTAAAGGTGCCGTTATGCTGGTTTATATAGAGATAATCCCGCTCAAAAAAATCGTTGGATATATAAAGATCCGGCCAGCCGTCACGATTATAATCATTAATGGTTGCTCCCAGACCGAAACCAATTTCACTACTATAAATTCCAGCTTTTTTGGTTACATCCACAAAATGGCCATTTACGTTTTTATATAAATGATCACCGCCCTCATAATTTCTTTTATGTCGCTCATTAAGTTTAAGATTGAAACTACCAATAGCTTTGTAGGAGTTATTCAAAACATAAAGATCCAAATCACCATCCCGGTCATAATCAAAAAACGAGGCTTGAATAGAATATCCGGAATCAGCTACTCCGAATTTGGCTGCTTCTTCCTTAAAATGAGGTACTCCATCTTTGCCGATTCCCTGATTTATAAATAATTCATTTTTACGATTATCTCCCTTGACAATGCCCGAATTACAAACATAAATATCCATCAAACCATCACCATTTACATCCGCCATAGTCACACCGGTTGACCATGCGTGAGTTCCGGCTACCCCGGCCTCTTTAGTCACATCCTTAAAATGAAAATTTCCCTCATTTAGATACAGTTTATTAGAATCCTGATTCGATACGAAATAGATATCCAGTAACCCATCATTATTTACATCACCTAATGCAACCCCACCGCCGTCGTAAAAATTGCGATAAGTATAAATATTAAATTTTTTCTTAAAGGTCAGATGATTCGTGAAATTTATATGACTTTCAGATGCCGGTATTTGTTTAAAAAGCGGCTTCTCTTTTTTCCCTTTTTTTTGGGAATTACATGATACTATGAAAAGAGCTCCGAGCAATAATAATGAATAAATGATTTTACGCATGCACTTGAAATTATAATAAAGCTACTTGTTTCTTAAAATAAAGATTGAATTCTACGCCAATAACTAAGCCAGGAATGTTTTTTTTCTTCAATTTTACGTTGAATTGATAAATTCGTAAAAAGGATGTTAACCATTTGATTATTTTCACCTTTAAAAATGGATATTCCACGATTCCCTTCCACATTTACATAAATTTTGCCTCTTTTCTTATTATGGATGGTGAAAAAATCTTTTCCGTATTTACGTTTGAATAATTTTACTAACGCGACCTGTAAACTATCCGCGCTTAAATTTTTATTCCACGGGCTCCATCCTTTATATGAAACAACCACGGGCATCTGATATATGTGATTATTATAAAATGTGGGATAAAAATTCATCACGGCCACATGAGGAAGTTCTTTCAGCTGATACTCAATAGACATGTTCTGTCCACCATTCGTAACTAACTTTTCTTTATTGAGTTTCCATGCATGAGCAAAAAATTGTTTTTTAGTCATTCCAAAATTAAAACCCAGAAACAGACTATCTTTTTTAATACCGGATGCAAGTCCTCTATTAATCATTTGCTGATATTTTGTCTGTTTCTGACAGCCTGTTGTAATTAAAGGAATGAACAATAGTAAAAATAAATATGATTTGCTTTTTTGAAACATTATTTATGTTCTTTATTAATCTGATATACTTTTAACGGTTTATTGTTGCGGGCCACGATCAGAATCGGATGTCCGTTCCGGGCCCATTTTAGATGCCCGATCGCCCGGATTTGTCCGCGAACCCGGAAGCC
>DATFMK010000364.1:0-4226 GCA_035267005.1 Balneolales bacterium | reverse complement strand
CGAAGCGCGATGATCATCATAACCATCACCAGTATGTATATTAGTGTCCAAGTCATGCGTTTCTCTGCTGAAGCATACAGTGGAAACGGTGTATCCACGCCAGAGTCCGCCATTTCCGGTTAACGACACACAGTGTGAGCGGTGTAATGCGCTCTTCGAATCCATGATCATTAAATAGTAACAACTTCTCGATTATCAATCTGAGAGGACACTTCAGGATGTTGGGAACCATCAGTTTTTAGAATTAAGAGTTTGTTGCCATCGTTTCGTTAAGATGGGGGGATTAATCTCAAGTTTTTCATAGTCTGGCACGCTCAAATTTCTTATTGAAGGATTCTATTTCGCAACCAGCTTTAATAATGTTATTTCGTTTCTTGATCCAAGCCTCATGTACGGACCCCATGTACCGGTGCCAGGAGAAACATAGAGGAACATGCCCTCAAGATCATACAGCCCTTTGATGTGCTTGAAAAATATCTTAATAAAGAAATTGAATGGAAATATTTGGCCATTATGCGTATGTCCTGCAAGCTGGAGGTCAACTCCTACTTGTTTCGCATCCTCAAATCCATCAGGGGAGTGATACATAAGCACAGCGGGCTTTGTCTTGTCAATCTTAAGTTTTTCAAGCTCCTTTCCGAGATGGTCTTTGTCTTCTGAGAATTCCACTCCAATTATCTGGAGACCATCGTAATCGACGATCTCATTCCTCAACACCCGTATATTTGTATTATCCAGGATCGAATAGACCTCATCGACTCCCTCGTAGACCTCATGGTTTCCGGTGACGTAATAAACTGGAGCCCTGAATCTGTTGAACTCGTTGAACATATCATCATGGATCCTTGCGCTGGCATCAATCAGATCACCGGTAATCATAACAATATCCGGGTCAAGACGGTTTGCCTTCTCAACAACCCTTTTCAAAAATGCCGAATTCCTTATTGTGCCGATATGGAGGTCTGAAAGCTGGGCAATGGTGACATTCTTTTTCAAATTTTCAACAGGGACTTCTACTTCTTTTACCACAATCCCAGTAGCATTTATTACGGAGATAATGCTTAGCACACTTACTACAATAATAATTATCATTCCTGCATAAGGTATGTTGTAGAAAGGTCTTATCACTTCGTATATCATTAGAGAACATACCATGAAGAGTAGAATTCCCATCCAGAACGTCGATGCTGTAAAAAAAATTCTGGAGAAGATATTAGGAAAGATCCTCTCAGCATACACAGCAGCGGGCAGAGATAACGTAACTATCGCTATCCACAAATAGAGGATGTTTCTTCCTATTCCCAGAAGTCCGCCAAGCCTGAGGACAACATATGAGTTGAGACTTGTATAAATCAGCAAAAATACTAAAAAGTATATAACAAATTGGATTCTCATATTCATAGCCAACATACCTACTCTTACCTTAATATCTTTTACATCAGCAGTTCTGATGCATTCCTAAGTTTTATGCAGTAAGATTAATTTTCATTATTGTTTGGTAACGGTTTGTTAGGGTTTTGACTTCACCCATTTTAATACTTTTTCACAATCTTCTTCATTCGGATGACCATGCCTAATAATCCACATTCCCTGACCATAACAAGTTATATACTCATTTGTATTCTCCTTGTTTTTTTGCAAGCTGAAGTTTCTTCACAACATCGAAGCGTTTCATTTCGTCTGGGTCGAAGGGGTAAGGCGAATTTTTATCGCTAAGTAATTTTTGCTCAATTAAATAAAAATCAAGGAACAGGAAGACAAACAGATACACTACAGCCCATATCCAATCCCATTGGTTCACAAGGTTATTGGCTATGATGTAGTTTATATAAAAAACAGCGATAGGGATATGGCCAAAAACAGTGGCCGCAAGGCCAGGATTATAGAAATATTTTAGTTTGATGTTCGTATAAATACCATGGCTGATAAATTGAACAATTGAACCTACAAGGATTGGCGCTAAACCCAACCAAATCGAACTGGGGAAAAAGACCGGAAGCAAGTAGAACACATATGCAAAAAGAAGGTTGGTCACCATGGACGAATTCTGGTTCAGTGGATAGCGATCTGGTTTTTTACTTGACATCATAGCCATATTAGCGACCGCTGGAAATCCCCCCGGCCAGCTGTATTCTTCAAATTGATGCAGAAGAACAACAATAAAATTGAGAATAAGAAGCTTTTGTATAAATACAATCTCATTCCAAGCAAATATTAGATATGCCCCTGCGATCGCTGCTGAAATAAGACCAATGTCATGCCAATGGCGCCTTAGAAATTTTAAAGGACTCATTTTTCCCTTGTTGTTGTCCATAGCATGGGTATAACACCAATACTATTCATGTTATCCTTGCTTGCTACGCAAGTTTTGGTCCTGTTAATATACAATATGAATAAAGCAGAGGTGATATCAAAGTAACGGATATTGATTCTGATAGAATGCTAATTCGAATTGACCAGAGCAAAGAACAAAAAGGCTGGTATTCCAATCCATCAGAAAAACTATTGGTATTGCTACGAAGATATGTAAAAGAATATGACCGACTGGGTATCTGTTTGAAGGGTAGGATGGCGGCCAATATTTGCTCCTCCTATTCAGGCGCTTATGAGCCAACACAAAAAGCAACGCGGCATCACCAAGAAAGCCACGCCGCACACCACAAATTACGCCATAGTTTTGCCACTCATTTACCGAATAATGGGATGGATACATGATTTATTCAGGATCTTCTGGGACATGAATATGTTTAGACCAATCAAATTTATACGCATGTAAGTTCCCGTTCCATGAAGGATGTGAAAAGCCCTATCCAAGATTTTGAGATATAGGTTTAAGCCATATAACGACCTGCGGTTTAACCGGCTTGGCCTTTTAAATGGTAATATATTTTAAACTCTGAATTTATTTTTAGCTCACGAATTTTGAACTGGCAAAAAGTGGCCAAGTCCGCGTTGAAACCGTTGTTATAGAGCAGTTATATTTTAGTTATTGTATTTTATAATCTTTTGTTTCAGATCATAAGCATTGTCTCTCAAAAGCAATAAAATACTCTGTTCTTTTCCATTTAGACTTTCAATAAAATATATCAGATACTACCTACTTCATTTAGATCCTTACTGATCCTCAATCATTCTCCGCATCCATTTCTAAGTTCTTTCTAAATTCATCTGTAATTGGAACATGAACAGAATCTAAAACTGCAAGCAATATGTTAGCGATTTTAGAACTTGGGGTTCTAACTGAGTCAGTACAAGCAGCCTCAATTTTTGGGATATTCTTATTTGGATTTGAAAACATAAATCTGGTTTCAATCCTTTTTAGCCATACTTTTGATAAAGTTTTACTTAAGATTTCTCTAAATATATTTTCTGTCAAAGTTTTATACTGATATAAATAAAGGGATGTATAAGCTAGCATTTCAGGTCTCAAGTTTGTGTCATTTAGTAAAATTAATGAGGCAAAGAGTCTACTTCTATTATCACTATCATTATCAACTAAAATTTTTTGCAATTCTGAGTTACTTTGCTCAGCCAATGATTCAAATTCGCTAAAAACATCGATTAAATCGTCTTTATTAACTAGAGAAGAAGCAGTTCTTTTCCAAGTTTTTATTAATTCTTTAAGTTCTTTGTTTTCGTTTATTGCTATTAAAATAGAGATAACTAAAACTGAAGTCGTAATTTCTTCAAAATTAATTTCATCTAGAATGTCTTCAAATTCTAAACCAGATTCTTTTTCAATGGGAATGTTTCTTTTCCTCAATAGCCGTGAAGCAGCAAAACTAATTTCAGTTTTTTCGATCATTGAGGGAATTTTATTGAGATCTTCATCCCGAAGGGTTTTGCCCAATTCTTCCACCGTTAAAAAGGTCCCAATGGCAGGATATTTTAAATTAATTCCTTCATCTATCTTCTTATAAAATTCTTCCTTTATTCCGAAATTTAAATTTAGAGACTTTTCAAGTTGAAAAAGTTGAAACCATGCATAAATTATGGGAGGGTTAGGAAGCTCTTTTAAACCTTCATGTTTAAATGTATTTGTAATCATTCCAACAAATGGTTCATTGATGACTTCAGATTCCATTGGAGATTTGGAATACTTATTCATTAGGAATAAAATTGTTGACATTAATAGCTTATAAACTCCGAAATCAAATAAGTTTTTTACCGGTATAGGAGTAATTCTTTCAATAGTTTTAAGGGCTTCAAATAAATAAAGTAGTGTC
>DATFMK010000363.1:0-2191 GCA_035267005.1 Balneolales bacterium | reverse complement strand
AGTTTCAATGACGGTGGATTATTCTCAAATATCATATTTGGTTCCACTGTTGATCATGATGGAAATCTATGGGTTTCAGGATTTTACGGAGTTGGTAAATATGATGGAAACACCTGGACATACTATAATACCAGTGACGGTTTAGCTGAAAATTATAACTGGAGATTGCTAACAGCACGTGATGGTACAATCTGGTTAAGTGGTTCCGGTGCAAGTCAGTCGGATACCAATATGGTTACATCCTTTAAAAATGGCACATTTACCAAACATGATCTTGGTAATCAGTACCATGAAAGTCTTTTTGAAGATAGTAATGGGAATATCTGGTTTGGATCATTTGAAAGTAACGGTGTGGCGAAATATGATGGTTCAAATGTTACTATATATGGGAAAAAAGATGGTGTTAATTTAGATGTCGTTGAAGGCATAGGTGAAGATGCTCAAGGTAATATTTATTTAGCGGGTGATATCAGAAATGGAAGTAGTCCGATATATAAATACGATGGTTCAAACTGGACTCCCCTAATGTACAAAGGGTCTATAAATTATCATGCTTATGATATGGCTTCCGATTCATCAGGGAACCTTTTTGTTGCTGTCCGGACTAGTGACAATAGCGGTATAGTCGTATGGAAAGGTTCAGGTTATAAAGCCTATACATTATATGATCCGATACGATATATAACACCTTTGGGGAATGGATCCGCTCTTTTCAGCGGGGCATCTTATAATATCCTGCATGATACCACATTATATCGCATACATACTCATTATGAAGGTTTTTTATATACTTCGACTATTGCCAATGATCAATCGATATGGAGTGGAACTTATGGTGGCGGATTAATTCACTACAAAAGTTCTGTTCCGGTGGAATTGACTTCCATCAATGATTACGCCAATGACCAGGGAGGATGGGTAACCCTTCACATTAGTGGATTTCTTTTGGATCCGACACAAACAGAGTTAGCAAGTCAGTGGACCGTTTGGCGTCAAAACGGGAACAACTGGGAGTCGGCCGGTACAACACCCATAACAAAACAGAAATCCGAACAGGTTTCCGTACCTGTGCCAACGACCATGCCGACAGGATCGACCAGTAGTCAGTACAAGTATCTTTTTAAAGTATCTGTTGAAAATAGTATAGGTATGAGAGTGGCTCAGTCGGATACTATGTCTGGTTTTGCCCTCGATAATAAAGCACCCGCCAAGGTGAGTGGTGTACAATTAGCCAATACAAATGGAGGAGTTACCGTCAGCTGGGCAAGTGTGAATGCCCCCGACCTGGAAAATTACCAGGTATTTGCCTGGAACGGATCCAGCTATGATAAAACAAAACCATTAGCTACCACACAGGGTACCCAGGCCACGATCTCCGATAGTAAGATAAGCAGTAAAAATCTGGTGGTGGTGGCCCGTGACATCCATAATAACTATGGACAGGCATCCGACCCGATAATGCTCACGGCTATAAGTGATACAAAATCGAATGTACCCAAACATTTTGCCCTGAAGCAGAATTATCCGAACCCGTTTAACCCGACTACGAACATCCGTTACGATCTACCGAAACGAGCCGATGTCACGCTGGAAGTATATAACGTAGTGGGTAAAAAAGTAGCCACACTGGTGAATGGGACGAAAGCCGCCGGATCGTACAGTGTCACATTCGATGCTTCCCACATAAGTAGCGGTCTGTATTTCTATCGTTTGCATGCCGGTAAGTTCACAAAAGTAGAGTCCATGACATTGATTAAATAAACCGGCCATCTTTAAATAAAAATGAAAGCACACCGATTAAAATCCGGTGTGCTTTTTTTATTTGTTGAAATTAATACTGGAATACTTACCCGGTTTTTTGCTAAGTCATGGTAACTCAATAAGACATGAATCGGACTGACGAATTTTCCCTGATATGTCAGATTTAAATGATTACGTGTCGTTTTTTCAAATGTTTTGTCAAAATGTAAGAGATGTATGATTATTCTAACGATAAAAAATTTTGGTACGGGATTTGATACCAGAAATAGTGAAAACACTAAAATTAATTATGAATTAAACAAGGAGGTTGATTATGAAGCTTACGAAGTATTCCCCCGTATCACCATCAGAATTTATGGATTTTCCAGCACCAAGATTTAGTGATTTTCTCGATGAATTTTTCAGTGATGCGTTGGCTGCCAAAGGCGAT
>DATFMK010000362.1:0-6930 GCA_035267005.1 Balneolales bacterium | reverse complement strand
CTATTCATTCAGTTGTCTTTGCTGGTTTTTCTGCGAATTCTCTGGCTGAGAGGATTCAGGATTGCGGGGCAAAAATGCTTATTTGTAATGATGGTGGCCGCAGAGGCGAAAAGGATATCCCATTAAAAGATATTGCCGATGAAGCCCTTGAATCATGTACGACCGTTGAGAAAGTGATTGTTTGCCGTCGTACCAACCGTGATATTAATATTGTCGAAGGTCGGGATCTATGGTGGCATATGTTGATCAGAAATGCTTCGAAAGAGCATAAAGCGGTGGAAATGGATTCTGAGGATCCATTGTTTATCCTTTACACATCTGGATCTACCGGAAAACCTAAAGGTGTTGTTCACACAACAGGTGGTTATATGGTGTATACCAGTTACAGCTTTCGCAATGTGTTCCAGGTACGAGAAAATGATGTGTATTGGTGTACAGCTGATGTTGGATGGATTACCGGGCATTCCTATATCGTTTATGGTCCGTTATTAAATGGGGCTACCGGAATTATTTTCGAAGGTACACCTAATTATCCCGATCCGGGTCGCTTCTGGGAAGTTGTGGAAAAATACAAAGTGACACATTTTTATACCGCTCCAACTGCTATACGGGCTCTGATGAAGGAAAGTCTCGATTACGTAAATCGATATGATCTAAGTTCTTTAAAGGTTTTAGGAACTGTTGGTGAACCAATTAACGAAGAAGCCTGGCATTGGTACCACGATAATATCGGTAAAGGAAAGGCACCTATTGTCGATACTTGGTGGCAGACAGAAACGGGCGGTATTTTGATTTCCCCACTCGCAGGTATAACACCAACCAAGCCGGGATTTGCAACATTACCACTACCTGGGATTCAACCACTATTAGTCGATAATAGTGGAAATGAAATTACGGGCAATGGAGTGCAAGGTAATTTGTGTATTAAATATCCGTGGCCATCGATGGCGAGAACAATTTACGGAGACCATGACCGGTTCAAACGAACATATTTCACTAAGTTTAATGGCCGATATTTTACTGGAGATGGTTGCCGTCGTGATGAAGATGGATATTATCGTATAACCGGACGTGTTGATGATGTATTGAATGTATCCGGTCACCGATTAGGTACAGCTGAGATCGAAAATGCTATTGATGAACATCCGAATATTGTAGAAACGGCTGTTGTTGGTTATCCGCATGATATTAAAGGTGAAGGTATTTTCGCATTTATGATCTGTGATGAGCAACCGAAAGATCCCAAAGCATTTAAACATGAGATTAATAATCTGGTCACTAAAATTATTGGGCCCATTGCAAAACCTGATAAAATTCAGATCGTTCCCGGATTACCTAAAACAAGATCCGGTAAAATCATGCGCAGAATTTTGAGGAATATTGCAGCGGGACAAGATTCTGATCTTGGGGATACCTCAACGTTGTTGGATGAATCCATTGTGGAACAAATCAGTGATGGTAAAGCTTACTGATTCCTGAACCTGTTTTAAATGTGTACTTTTATCAAAGGCTGGTTTTACATAAAACCGGCCTTTGTTATATATGGATAAGCTACCCCTGTAAGCATTATAAGCAGACTGATAATAATTAAGAGTAAACGAAACCGAGTGCGTATCATTACGGGATGGAAAAACAGGCCGTATGTAAATGGATGATCATTAAGCCATTTATAGTAATGGTTTCGATGCAAAATGCCCAACGACATTGTTACATGTCCGTGTAACATGGTCAGCATAAAAGATAGAGAGAAGAAAATAGCACCGGAGAAGATCAGGAAAACGGGCAGAGATAGAATTTTGCCTAACTCATAATAAGGCCATGCGAATAATAGAAAAATGGGAATGCTTAACATTCCATTGATCCAAAAAATTCGTTTATAATTTTGATCGGAAAATTCTGACTGGGTCATTAATAAATACCCGATAAAGGATCTATTTTCAACTGAAAGTTATGGCAGATATGTCCAACAAATGGCTGTTTTATTTTCATTAATAATCAATCTATGAAAAATAAGCCATTTTTTATACTTGTGTATCAATAAAAACAATTTATTATGGAAATGGTTTTCCGAATTATAACTGACTGGCAATCAGCATATCTATATCTCGGAATGGCAGATCATATGTTTTGGCTAAATTTTTCTTTGTAATGTGACCTTTGTAAGAATAAATGCCATGTCTTAAGGTAGTATTAGCCCATATGGCTTCGTTTATTCCACCGGCATCGCCAATTTCAAGTAAGAAGGAACTGATCACATTGTTTAGGGCATAAGTAGCAGTCCTTGCCACGCTGGATGGTATATTGGGAACGCAATAGTGTAAAACCCCATATTTTACGAAAACCGGATCGGAGTGGGTCGTAGGTTCGCTCGTAGCCACACATCCACCTTGATCAATTACCGTATCCACAATGACACTTCCGTCTTTCATATTACTTACCATAGGTTCTGTTACCCAACAGGGAGCCCGGTTTCCTTCTTCGAGTGGGGAACCGATTACGACATCGGCATATTTTAATGCGGATGAAAGATATTGATGATTGGCAATGGCAGTAATGATTCTGCGGTCTAACGCGTTTTCAAGGTGACGTAATCTGGCTAAATTGGTATCTAACACGAATACCTGGGCACCATATCCCAGCGCTGTACGGGCAGCATATTCCGCAATAATTCCTCCACCAAGAATGACAACAGTGGCGGGTGGTACACCAGAAATACCACCCAACATTATTCCCTGACCATCGTGCGTATTTTCTAAATAATGAGCTGCGATTTGAATGGACATGGAACCGGTAATTTCGTGCATCATCCGAACAATGGGAAAAGTATTATCCGGTTCTTGTATAAATTCAAAACCAAAAGCGGCAATATTTTTTTGTAAAAGTACCTTAAAAAAATTCTCAGTTTGATTTCCAAGATGGACCGCTGAAAATAAAATCTGATTTTTCTGCAGTAATTTTAACTCCTGAATATGAGGTGGCGCAACTTTAACGATCATCTCTGAATTTTTGAATAGATCTTCTTTGCTGTAAGCAATGGAAGCACCGGCATCGGCGTATTCCTGATCTGTAAAATTGGCATCATATCCCGCCTTTTTTTCGATATAAACTTCATGGCCGTTGGCCACAAGAACGGATACACCGCTTGGTGTCAGACAAATTCTTTTTTCGTCATTGGATCGTTCTTTAGGCAGTCCTATCTTGAGGGAGGTATTCGACTGATGTTTTTCAACTCGTTTTTCAAGAGTTTTCAGACCCAGTTCGACCGGAAAATTTGAAGGATTAATAATTTCCATCCTATAATCGGATAACTAAATGATTTTCAGAGTGTTTAAAGAAATAAAACAAAAGAATAACTAATATTACAAATAGAATATTGTTTATAGCTTTAATACAGCAAATTAATTTTAAATGAGTGTAAAACCTAAAAAAAGTCTGGGTCAAAATTTTTTGAACGATGCTAATACGGTATCAAAAATTGTCAGACATCTGCGAGCAAGTAAAAATGATCAGGTTATTGAGATTGGTCCGGGAACGGGTGTTCTCACCGAAGAATTGATAAATAAGTTTGAAGATTTAACGGTGATAGAGATTGATGATCGATTATCAGAATTACTTCATAAAAAATTTCCGAAATTGCGGATTATTAAAAATGATGTTCTAAAAGTTAATTGGTTAAATATCATTAACACACACAAATCGGTTTATGTTATAGGTAATCTACCGTATTACATAACAAGTCCTATTCTATTCACTCTGCTGGATAATCATGCCTTATTTGAAGGAGCCCTTTTGATGATGCAAAAGGAGGTCGCCAAAAGATTGATTGCGAAGCCGAGGACAAAGGACTACGGTATAATGAGTGTTCAAGTCCAAATGATGAGTACCGTAAAATATGAATTTACCATTCCTCGTAATGTATTTTATCCGGTCCCAAAGGTCGATAGTGCGATTGTAAGTTTTGCGTTTAATAAACCACCGCTTGAGTGCGAACTCAGTCATTTCAAAATAGTAGTTCGAACGGCATTTAATCAGAGAAGGAAGAAATTACGGAACGCACTTAAGAGTATAATACCCAAAGATTATGACTTACCTGTTGATTTAAACCGACGGGCGGAAGAGTTAACACCTCAAGAATTTAAAGACCTGACAATTCTTCTTGAAGATTCCGGTATTCTGTCAAACTGACTTTTTGTCCTTTCGATATCATGAATGATCATCTTAAAATTCATGAATAAGTGTTTGGTTAAGGCATTTTATCTGTAAAAAAGTATGTTTCTTTAATTGTGGCATAGTCTTTGTCTATAAATAGCACATGAAAAGAAACAAAACTTTTCATGCAGTATTTACTTTTTAGCACTCGTCAATTAAAAGTGCTTAAAAAGTCTTGACATAAGAATCTTTATTTAATAGCTTTTCAAAAAAATTAGCACTCATGCTATATGAGTGCTACCCGTTGTTTAAATCTATTAATAAACAATTAAAAACAAACAGGAGTTAAAAAGATGGCAAGTATTAAGCCTTTAGCTGATCGTGTATTGGTCAAGCCAGACAGTGCGGAAGAAAAAACTGATTCTGGCATTATTATTCCGGATACAGCAAAAGAAAAACCTCAACGAGGAACAGTAGTTGCTGCAGGTCCCGGAAAAGTAGAAAATGGCAATAAAATAGATATGTCCGTAAAAGAAGGGGATAAAGTTCTGTATGGAAAATATTCTGGAACAGAATTATCCCTTGATGGTGAGGATTACCTCATTATGCGGGAAGGTGACATTTTGGGCATTCTATCCTAAGGAATTCATTGAAAACATTAACAGAAAAATCATTTCATTAAATTATGGCTAAACTAGTTCATTATAATATCGAAGCACGTGACGCCTTAAAGCGCGGTGTTGATAAATTAGCCGACGCAGTCAAAGTGACTTTAGGTCCTCGTGGTCGCAACGTCGTTATTGAAAAATCTTTTGGTGCACCGACTATAACCAAAGACGGTGTAACCGTTGCTAAAGAAATTGAATTGTCCGGCAAAGTAGAAAACATGGGTGCTCAGATGGTCAAAGAAGTAGCATCCAAGACGAGTGATAATGCAGGTGACGGTACCACTACCGCGACTGTATTAGCTCAGGCTATTGTTAACGCCGGTTTAAAAAACGTTACCGCTGGCGCTAATCCGATGGATCTCAAACGCGGTATCGATACTGCTGTTGAAGCTATCGTAAAAGAGCTCAAAAATATAAGCCGTGATATCAGTGATCGTAACGAAATTGCACAAGTTGGTACGATCTCTGCAAACAACGACGAAACCATTGGTAATCTGATCGCTGATGCCATGGAAAAAGTCGGAAAAGACGGCGTTATTACGGTTGAAGAAGCCAAAGGTACGGAAACCTATCTCGAAACAGTTGAAGGTATGCAATTCGATCGCGGCTACCTTTCCCCTTATTTCGTTACCAATTCAGACAATATGCAGGCAGAATTGGAAGATCCTTATATCCTGATTTTCGATAAGAAGATCTCGAACATGAAGGATCTGCTTCCTGTACTCGAAAAAGTTATTCAAACAAGTAAACCTCTCTTGATCATTGCTGAAGATGTGGAAGGTGAAGCATTAGCTACATTAGTGGTTAACAAACTTCGTGGTTCACTCAAGATTGCTGCGGTTAAGGCTCCTGGCTTCGGCGATCGTCGTAAAGCAATGCTCGAGGATATCGCTATTTTGACAGGTGGTACCGTAATTTCCGAAGAGCGTGGTTATAAACTCGAGAATGCCACTCTCGATATGCTCGGTCAGTCTGCCCGGATAACAATCGATAAAGATAATACAACGATTGTTGATGGCCGTGGTAAAGAAGATGATATTAAAGCCCGCATCAATCAAATCAAAACTCAGATTGAAAACACCACTTCCGATTACGATCGTGAAAAATTACAAGAGCGTCTCGCAAAATTAAGCGGTGGTGTTGCTGTACTGTACATCGGTGCTGCTTCTGAAGTTGAGATGAAAGAGAAAAAAGCTCGTGTTGAAGATGCGTTACACGCTACACGTGCTGCTGTAGAAGAAGGTATTGTACCTGGTGGCGGTGTAGCACTCTTACGCGCTGTTCATGCTGTTGACGATCTTAAAGCGGAAAATGAAGATCAGCAAGTAGGATTTGAAATCGTTCGCCGTGCCATCGAAGAACCACTTCGCATCATTTCAAGTAATGCCGGTGTTGAAGGATCTATCGTTGTACAAAAAGTTAAAGAAGGTAAAGATAACTTTGGCTTCAATGCACGCACGGAAGTTTATGAAGATCTGGTTAAAGCCGGTGTTATTGATCCGACGAAAGTGACCAGAACTGCTCTTGAAAACGCAGCTTCTGTTTCCGGATTGCTGTTGACTACCGAAGCTGTCATCTCAGAAAAACCAAGTGACAATGACGACAAAGGTGGCGGAGCTGGTGCCGGAATGCCTGATATGGGCGGCATGGGAGGAATGGGCGGCATGATGTAATGCCTCATTCTTTCTCTTAAAAATTATTATTCGTAAAAAGCCCCGATTTTGTAATCGGGGCTTTTTTTATATTTGCATACGAGACATCTAATCCATTAGAATATACGACTTCATCGAATCGTTTTAGCCCGGATTATTCACCAAGAAATTTGGTCGTGTCCTGAAAGGTTTCGGGATTAAAAATGCACATGAAACGTACAAGGGTACGTTGATTAAAAGCATTTTTAAATTCAACGCAGAGCACGGCCAAATTTTGCAGTTCTTTTTAACGTGCTCAAAATAAAGCATCGGTTCAATTTTTATAAGTTACTTAATTTACTATATGATATGTATTGATTCTTATTGGTCATAGAATAATCCGGGTTATTGCGCCAAGTTAAGCCCATGAAAGGGGGATTAACGATTATGTTCTTTGAAACCTTTCGCAGGAAGCCTTCAGG
>DATFMK010000361.1:0-2467 GCA_035267005.1 Balneolales bacterium | reverse complement strand
AGGTATATGCATTTCGTAAAGGCTTAAATTACGGTTAAAATCAGCAAATATCACAAATTTCTCTTAATGTTAGATACTCAATGGAACATAATCTGCCTGATATTAGGTTTTTTACCAATACCGTTCGGCATGAAACTTGCTAACCTATTGAAATAATTTTAAATTATTTCCTGGACAAAAACATCAAAATGTGATGTAATCATGGTGCCAGTATTTAATCTTTATAGGAGGTGCCATGACGGAATTAAAAGAATTAAATGTTTTTGACAAAATTTTAGAACCTGTTCTTCCTTTAATTAAAGAGGCTCAAAACAAAATTCTCGGAGACTCAAACGATTATAAATTGTCTTTGCTCCCTTTTACGATCAACCTTCTTTTTGCCATTATCTGCAGAATAGAATCGATTAGCAAACTGGTGACTGAGGTCAAAAGCTCACCGGTTGCAGAAGCGTTGGAATTGGTAAAGGCATCCAAGTCGATGTATTCTGAAGCCTTCAGGCGTTATGATTCATCGATATTGCGTAACATATTTTACCAATTGTTGAGGACTTTAAATTTTTTGAATATACCAGAGATTAATCATCTTGGTCGTATTTTGCTGGTAGATGGTTCTCTTTTTCCAGCTATTGCATCTATGGAATGGGCCCATTATAAAAAAACAGCCAACTCTATTAAGCTGCATCTGGCATTTGAGTTAAACCGCATGATACCCGTTGAGTTTTTATGCACTAATGGAAATTTCTCAGAAAAAAAATTTCTCACCTACATTCTTAAAGAAGGGATTACATACGTTTGTGACAGAGGCTACATCTCTTTTTCCATGCTAAAAGAAATTTGCATGGAATCAGCCTATTTTATCATACGTGGTAAATCAAATTTACAATACGCTATCGAAAGTCAACTTGATGTTGTTGTCCCAGATAAGTTTTTGAAATTTTTTAGTGATATATCTGATGCTAAAATTGTTTTCAATAATGATAAAAACGAAATGATATATCGCATTATAAATTTTACAGCCCTGGGTGAATCCTATTGTCTAATTACAAACAGATTTGATCTTACTACGTACCAAGTAATTATGTTATATGCCTATCGTTGGCAAGTAGAACTTTGTTTTCGTTTTTTGAAAAGAACCTTGAAGGGCATCCATTTGTTTACGCAGAATAAAAACGGTATTCAGATTCAATTCTACTTATACATGATAGGGTACCTCATCCTGCTATCATTTAAGCAGGAAAGCATAGAAGTAAGCGATGTCTACTACGGCACTACTATCGGCAAAGCAGAAAGCAATGAAGAACCTGAAGAAGAGTCAACCGATAAAAATCATCATAGTAGCCAGAGGCTGTATGTTCAAGGGTTAGTCTCCTTGCTTGGTTCCAAATTGAAAAAATACTGGAAAATAAGTATTCATTGGTTGATAGTTTTAAAAAATAAATTGCTAGAAAAATTTGATCCTAAAATCGCTCAGACACTATCGTCTTACAATTGATCGAAAGGCAATTTTTGTGCCGAACGGTATTGGTTTTTAGGCCTATGGGCCTCTTTTGGGCCCCAAAAATGGGCCTTTAAGGATTGGGATCGTTTGATCGTTGAGATCGTTTTGTTCGTCCCAGTTAAATACGCTTCGCTCCTCACTTCGTGAATTTAACGGGATAAAATAAAAAGTTGATCAGGAAAAAGGCAGGATTCGTGCTCTCGCTTTTTGAGGATTAATTGAAATTAATGCACCGCCGCCCAACTCTTCCTTGAATTGATACACCGCATTAATTACTAGCCTGCCAATTGCTTCGGGCATGATATTTTGCGTACGAACTTGAATAACACTCGGTCCATCTGCATCTGTGGTTGCAAGTATAGCCCCAAAATCTAAATCGTGAGTAAAAACAATAAAATCATTATCCTTAGCCCATTTTAGAATTACCCGGTCTCTTGCATCAACGGCTCCGACCTCAGACCAATGGATTGCTTCCCATCCTTCAGCGTTGAACAGTTCCACCCATTTAGGAGGCAAATTCATATCGATGAGAATTCTTATCATGATGCCAAGGGGATTTCGATTTCTTCTGCTCTCCAAGCCGCATATGAAAGGGCTTCATATACATCTTCACGTTTAAGATAGGGATATAATTCAAGCACATTCTCAGTGGTTTGCCCTGAAGCGATCAGTCCGACAATGGTGCCGACTGTAACCCGCATTCCCCGGATACAAGGTTTGCCACCCATTACACGAGGGTCAAAGGTGATTCGCTTAAGCGGTTCCATGAGTTGTTCCTTATTATTAAAATTTTAATATTATTCGCCTTCCCATAGTACCCTGTCCTGAGGCGGAGTGAGGGGAGCTTCATTTTCAAATAACAATATATTAGATCAGTTGTCTTTTTGGGTATGAAAGAAAAACTCGGCATCTTCCAGTTTGCGCAGATCAGACGGTTTTTCAAGATCAAGATAAATTGTACCCTCCCGG
>DATFMK010000360.1:0-8979 GCA_035267005.1 Balneolales bacterium | reverse complement strand
ATCTTTTCCTTGCAGATAATTACCATTTACCTGAACGCCGCTTCGAAATACAAACGCCATTTTCAGAATCTTTTCACTCGATGGCACTCCGTAATATTTACGAATATTTTTTATAGTGATCTTGTATTCATCGGTTGAAATCCGTGTCATTTTCGTTGCCGGAGTATTGTCTCCCCACTGCGTTTTAACATAACGCCAATCACTTGAGGAGGTACTCAGATTCGTAATCACCCCTGTATGGGCATAAACATCACCCGTATATCCGGCAAGTCCACCTGTTCCCTCTTTAGCATGAAAATAAACCGTCACCGTATCACTATCGACCGGGAACTGAGGATCCGATGTTACCACCTGAGCGAATAATCGGCTGGTGAATAATATCATTGAGAATAACAGAATCAGGAAAGCTATTTTAGTGGCTCGTTTCATAATTGTAGCGTTTTACATCATACAAACTAAATGGCGGTTTAAATTTCAGTGAATCCAGAGTTTGGACTGAAAACTTGTTTATTTTGATCCGTTATTGAATGGAATAATTTTTTTATCCTTCGATTTACAGGTCGAGCGGAGAATAAGCTCAGGTGAAAAAACGGTATGTGAGACCATTTTACCGGGTTCTGCGATACGTTCAATCAATTTTTTTGTGGCCAGTTTTCCCATTTCATACATCGGCTGTCTCATCGTTGACAAACCGAGATAGTGAGCTATCTGAATATCATCAAAACTGATCAAAGGGATTGAAATGCCGGCATCACGTTGTGCTTTAATCGCACCGACGGCCTGAATATCCGATGAACAAAAGCAGGCATCCGGTGGATTTTTCATTTCCAGGAACTGCTTCATCACCTTATAACCACCCTTTTCTGTAAATCCGTCCCTGTCCAAATCATCTCCACACAAAATGAGTTTATCATCGACCATACATCCGGCATCCTCAAGAGCACGTTTAAAACCTTGCATACGGTCTTTTGTCGGTTTGGCTTCTGAATAGGCAGAGATCATGGCAATCCGTTTAAAGCCTTTTTGGATCAGATAACTTGTCGCTTTATAGGCCCCTTCTATGCTATCCACACTGACCGAATCGTACTGAGAATCATACTCATCGACAAGCGTTATCGGCACCTGATAGCGATTAAGCTCTTTCCATCTGGATTCCTGCAGATGAAGTGAGATGAACAAATATCCATCGGCCATCCCCTTTTTAACTACATATTCGATTTGCTCTAACAGATCCTGAGTAGAAGTGATATTATAGATATTAAGGTCATAATCGTAGCCAACAAGGGCATCCTGAATACCTCCCAAAACTTCCATAAAAAAGTAGTTGGAAATCACTGGTACCAAAGCTGTGATCAACCTGGATTTTTTACGTGCGAGGCCTTGCGCAAAAGCACGTGGATGATAGCCCATCGACTCAGCGATGGACAAAATTTTCTGTCTCGTCTTTTCCGAGACATGTTCATTATTATTAATTACCCGGGATACGGTGGCTATACTCACCCCAGCTTCCCGCGCAATATCATAGATCGTTGCCGACAAAACGTATGTACTTTTAAGTTAAAAACGACCTCTGCTGAAAATGTCGCCGACTTGAGTTCCTTTTTAAATAAACCCTCTATGCAATACTCTACATAATGAGATAAACGAGTCAAGCTTGCATTCCAATTAAGACGTTAGCCATTATTTAAAAAAAACAGATAATTGACTTTACTTATTTTGGATAATTTGACTCGAATAAATAATACTCCCTCATCTTGTTACGGATGAAGGAGTATCAAGATTTCAATGTATCACTTATTGTTTGATAAGCTTATAAGTGTACAATGGCGGATTACTGAGATCCATTTCTATTTTATATTTACCTGGTGCTGACACGGAAATATTATTATTACCATTTTCGGCAAGTCTTCCATTACCACCATCACCATAGTTCAAGTTCCAGCTATCATTCGCTCTGAATTTGAAACTACCTTTACTAAGATTTAAGGTAACGGTCCAGAGTTTGGACTGAGGATCATAGCTCATCGGCACATCTGTACTCCAGCCTTTTGCGGCATCGCCAATAACCGACCAGTCGGTCTTGGTGAGTTTATATGTCATCTGATTAAGATCGACATTGATCAGATAATAACCTTTTTGAGGTATCGTGATGTTTCCACCATTTTGGACAAGCGTTCCCTGAGAAGCTCCCATGCCCCAGTTGAGGGTCCATGTTTGATCATTGGTGAATTTGAACTGACTACCATCTGGAATTATATAAACATAACCAGAGTACACTTTGTTACCAACCATAGCAAGCGGGGGTGCTGTTCCGGGATCCCAATCATTACCTTCATCACTTGCTGATTGATATCCACCAGGTACATAAATGTAAGTATAATTGGAATATGGAGTAACGACCATATTAATCGGCTTGGAAACCTGATTTTTAACAGAGTCACTAAGACTTGCTACAACCCGTAACTGAAAGGTAGCCGGTTGATTCGGCACATAACCAGCTCCTAAAAGTACAGAATTAATACTTTTTTCAGTAGCAGAAAAGGAAGGTTGATGAGCAGATCCAACTTTTATGGGATTTGCGAAATTACCACCTTGTTTGCTTAGCTGCACATTATAAGTAACCGCTGCAGGAAAACCATAATCCGGAGTAGACCATTTCATGGTAAATAAGGTATCCTGAGCTTTCTTTTTATCAAGTGTATATGTCTGACCGTCTTTCGGTGCATTGATAGACGGACTTCCCGGCGTTGCGCTGAGTATGGGTCCATTATGCTTCGTACTACAGGAAGATATGACCAGGAGACTTACTATCGATATTATTGCAATTCCTATTTTCTTCATTTTTATCCTTTTTTAGAAATTCTTATCAATTAATAACCTGGATTTTGTTTCAAATTCGGGTTAGCCGATAGATCCGAAGTCGGTATGGGGAACAACTTATAAATGGAACTTGTACCGGTACCCTGTTGAACATCACCTTTCCATGACCAAACATAATTAGAGCCGGTTAAATCATGAAAACGGATCAGGTCGGTGCGTCGATAACCTTCCCAATAAAGTTCGCGTGCTCTTTCATTGAGGATGAATTTCAGGGTCAGTTGACTCTGTGTGATGTCACCTGACGTGCCACCGTAAGCGCGTTCTCGGATTTTGTTAATCAGTTTAACTGCTTGTGACACGCTTCCGCCACTACCGCCGCGAAGTACCGATTCAGCATAGATCAAATAAACATCAGCCAAACGGAACACCGGGAAATCGGTATCCGCGAAAGATGGATTTTTACCCGGTTTACCTGTCGAAGTCATATTGGTCCATTTCGTAACCGCATACCCATCCTTAAAATTCTGAACATCCTTGATATCCTTGGTTTGGCCATTGGTATAAAACATGGCTCGCGAATCTTTTTGCTGATCGAATTTATCCACGAATTGAGGAGTCACCCGTAAACCGGCCCAGCCTCCATCGATACCGAAATTGGAGGGATTCATATTTCCACCAACTTCCGCATGAATAATGAAATTCGTACCACCATATGTTTTGGTATGAACGCCATCAAAAGGTACGGCCCATATGATTCCTTTCGCCGTATTATTATCTGCTTCAAAGAGATGCTGATAACTGGGATCCAGCGTATAACCGGCATTGATGATCTTGTTACAGTATGTAATTGCCTCGGTATATCTCTTTTTACCAGTATATACTTCTGAGTTCAGATCGAGACGGGCCAGTAAGGTCCATGCTGCCGCACGATCAACACGACCATATTGATTCTGATGAGGGGCGGGTAATTGAGGTGCAATAGCTACCAATTCACTGTGAATATAATTGAACAATGAATCTTTACTGATTGGCTTGGGCTGATAAGAGCCAATACCTGATTTTGCAGTAACGAATGGTACGCCACCGCCATAAAAATCCAGAGCGTTCCAGTAACAGAATGCACGGACGAAACGAGCTTCCGCCATATATTCTTTAATGGTGGAATTATTACTCTTTTCAGCATGGCTGATAAATTCATTAGCCAATGTGATTTCATAATAAATACGATCGTACATACCCATTACAAAATCGTTCGAGGCCCCCCAGGACTGATAGTTGAATTGAGGAAGTCCGGGGTCGTTCCATGCGATTACCGCTTCATCGGTCGGTAATTCCTGAGCTACGAAATATTCACGAAGGTAACTTGAAGATCCTTCATCAATACCCTGAATATCCGGTTCTCCTGCAGGACCCTGTTGTCCGGTCGTAGCAAAACCGGCGTATAATTTCGCCAGTATTTGCTCATAATCCGTGGGCGTCTTATAAGCAGAAGCCGAGGTGACTATCTTTTTATCAATAGGGTTAGTATTTAAATCACCTGTACAGGATGAGAAGATCATCGCCAGTATCGGGACGATCATCGCAATAAACAATAGATTTAATTTCTTTTTATACATGGTTCTTAACATATGTTACTCCGATTAATAATTTAGGCGCAAACCAAGCAGAAATGTTCGAGGTATCGGATAGATGTTATTATCTATTCCGCCATAAACCTCAGGATTCAATCCACTGTACTTGGTGATTACGAATGCATTCTGAACAGTACCTGAAATTCTGACTTTTAACTTACTGTTCATGATATTTTTAAATGTGTAGCCTACAGACACATTATTCAGACGTATGAATGAAGCATTTTGAACATAATAGTCGGAATAATACTGAGGACTATAGAAGTCGGCGCTTTTAGCACTCGCAAGTAAATTATCCAGATAACCTTGTGAAGTGAACAGGCCATTATAAGCGTCGTGATTCGAAGCCACGTTGTCGTACACATAGTTATTCAATTCCGCTTTCGCCGTAAACGAGAAGTCCCAATTTTCATATTGCAATTTGGATGAAAGTCCAAATGTTACAGAAGGTGTGGGACTTTTGTAACGATATTTGTCATTGGCATTGATGATACCGTCACCGTTACGATCAACATATACGCCTTGCACCGGTTTTCCATTCTTGTCATAAACTTGTTTATAGACGAAGAAGGCATCACGTGGATATCCAACACTATTGACTTGGATTGTATTACCCGTACCACCTGAAATACCACCGGTTAACACACCGATATAATTCGGATTATTGTTATTTGTCAACTTGGTGATTTTATTCCATTCATGCGATACGTTGAAATTAACGGTCCAGTAAGTATTATTTGTGGTAATCGGTTTGGCGTTGATATTAAATTCAAGGCCTCTTACGTCCAGACTACCTACGTTGGTAAGAATCTGATTCGTAAAGTTGGTACCCGCCGGAACAGGAATCACGTTCAACAGATTGATCGTTTTCTTGAAATAACTGTCAAAGGATCCACTAATGCGGTTATTCAGGAAACCATAATCCAAACCTATATCATAAGTCTTTGTAGTTTCCCATTTCAGGTTGGGATTGTATCCTTCGGGGCGTAACGTCCTGATATATTGATTTCCGAATTGATAATCAGCATTAGGCTGACTATAAGTGTATTTACCAAGATAGGGATAATCACCCTGATTGATTCGCTGCTCACCGGTTTCGCCATAACTCAGACGAAGTTTCAACTGAGAAATAGCATCCACATTTTTCAGGAAGCCTTCTTTATTCAGTTTCCAGGCTACAGCAACCGACGGGAATAATCCCCAACGATTTTTCGGTGAGAATCGTGACGTACCGTCATCACGAAGTGTTGCCGTGACAAGATATTTATCCTTGTAAGAATAATTTAATCGGCCAAAGAACGAGATGATATAATGTTCTGTAGCGTATTCCGTATTCTGATTAACAATCAAGGTATCAGCACGGTCGTAATTGGTGGTATACGTAGAACCGTTAGAATAATGGTGCTCCCATGAATAACCACCTGTAAATTTCACCTTACTCGAAATAGCCGAAATATTTTTATTGTAGTTGAGGTAGAAATCGAGTAACTGATTTTTATTCAACTGATGATAATTGCTTCGCTGACCACTGGTTAATTTTGAACCATTGTATGCAAAAGCTGCATTATCGGGAATATTATTCACACCATCACCAACTTTTGAATAATCGTAACCGACATTTAAAGTAGCATTTAAATCGGGGAAGAAAGGCAGGGTGTAATTTAACTTAGCATTACCGATTGAACGGTAAACGGTGGAAGCGTTATAATGCTGTTGCAGCATAGCTACCGGGTTGCCCGGAGCAATGGTAATCGGGTTTCCGTGACTATCTACCCAGTTGAAATAACCTCCATAAGGAGCACTGGCTTTACCCACTTTAACTGGCTGAGTCGGGTCGAAAGTAATGGCACTTCCGATAGCTCCCCAATCTGCAAAGCGGTTATGAACCCGAACACCTCTCAAGTTTAAATTCACTTTCAGATTGTCGTTCAAGAAAGTTGGATTCAAGGAAATGGATCCGGTTAACCGTCTCATTTCTGATGTTTTGAGGATACCTTTATCACCGGTATAATCAAAAGATGCCCGGTATGGAAGATTTTTATAAGCGCCTGATAAACTAAAATTTTGTTCCTGATTGAAGGCACTGTTGAAAATTTGGTTTTGCCAATTGGTACTGGCGTTTCCAAGTAAGCTGGTTACATTGCTGCCATATCTGCTTTTTACCACATTACTAAATTGATTGGCGGATAATACGTTAAGCGTTTTGGCCACCGTTTGAACCGAAAACTTACCATTATAACTTACTTTTAACGGCTGACCTTTCACTCCTTCTTTGGTAGTAATGATAATAACACCGTTGGAAGCCCGGGAACCATAAATAGCCGTTGCGGATGCGCCCTTTAATACAGTCATTGATTTAATATCATTCGGGTTGATTGCGTTCAACGGATTTCTCATACCGCTGATTCCACCCCCTTGAAGAGGCACGCCGTCAACAACATATAATGGATCGTTACTTGCTGACAGCGAAGATCCACCACGGATACGAATCGTATTTCCACTTCCCGGAGCACCACCACCTGGGGTAATGGTAACACCGGCAACTTTACCGGATAACAACTGTCCCGGTGAAGATATGTTACCTTGATTAAAATCGGATGAGCTAACGGAGGTAATAGAACCCGTTTTATCCGATTTCTTTTCTTCCCCATAACCAATTACAACCAGTTCCTGCCCTTTCACTGAAACCGATTTCATAGCGACGTTAATTGTTGTACGTCCCTGAACAGGAATAATTTGATGTTGATATCCGATATAAGAGAAAATAAGCGTATCGTTTGAGACAACCGTCAGGCTGTATTGGCCCTTCTTATTCGTGGCTGTCCCATTCGTTGTTCCTTTGACGAGGATGTTCACACCCGGCATCGTTTCGCCGGTAGAAGCATCGGTCACTTTTCCCTTAACCTGAATATTCTGTGCAAAAGCATTAGCACCACAGAATAGCATAAAGATTAAGGCTATTAATGTTTTAAGATGGTATTTGTAATTCATATTTCACATTATTTAATGAATTAAGCATCACAACCAGAGGAAATCTGTCAAATCGATAATCAAATGATGTACACGGAATCCGTCACAATTATTCCCTTTTCCCAAAGCTGTGAAACCACTTCGTTAATTTTCTAAGATATTTCCAGATTTTGTACCAGATGTTATGGTACTTGATACATTCGAAAGCATACACCCGACACATTGCGGATTAAAGCCCTTACATAACATTTTGAACCTCTCAATAACCAATATTCAACAGTTATGAAACACTTGACTGCATCATTACAGTTATTAGAAATTTCGTAATAGATACATATGACGTTGATATTATTAGAGTTAATCTCAATATAACCTTCACCTCATCGTCATTTGTACCATCATGTGACTTTGAAAATAATGTAAGCGCTTACTTTTGTCAAGAAAAATCTTTAAAAAATATCTTTTCCCTTATATATTTCTCTAACAACGGACATGTCGTTACAAATGCATATATAATTATATTGATACCATATTTTTTATCTATTAAATTATTTATTAACAATAGCTTAGTTTGGGTATAGAAAAAGAATAAATAATATTTATCGATATATACAAACCTAATTTTTACAGTTATCTAAACGTTAGCTATTAATATTGTGATAACGATAGCAATCCTATTGTTTGTAAGCGCTTTACATTTTTAAATCTCGTTGTTTGTGCATTTTTACCTGGTTTGTGTCTTATGGCGGTGGTGATTTTTTACATGATCCTGAAAGAAAGAGAAAAACTTAAAAGACCATGATTTTCTGGATATGATTCGTCTTAATCCAGGTTTCGCTTTTTACCTTTAAAAATGCGTTGTTACCTTCTTACCGCGTTTTTAAGATTTCTCTCTCCGTTCGAAATGACGCTTAGAGGCGCTGGTATTTAATCCCCGACACATTCAACGGCGTCATCTCGAACCCGCTTTTTGGGTGAGAGATCTTCGGGACGTGGTATAACCTCGAAGCAGTTTTCTGGGTATCGTTTGTTTTATAAAGAATCTCGTCTTTTTACCTGAATCCTGTTTTTCCCAAATACCTCGTTTTTAAGATTTCTCTCTTCGTTCGAAATGACGCTTAGAGGCGTTGGTATTTAATACCCAACACATTCAACGACGTCATCTCGAACCCTATTTTTGGGTGAGAGATCTTCGGGGCGTGGTAAAACCTCGAATCGGTTTCCTGGGTATTGTTTGTTTTATGATGTATTTCGCTCTTTTTACCTGAATCCTGTTTTTTCCAAATACCTCGTTCTTAAGATTTCACTCTCCGTTCGAAATGATGCTTAGAGGCGTTGGTATTTAATGCCCAACCATTCAACGGCGTCATCTCGAACCCGCTTTTTGGGTGAGAGATCTTAGGGGCGTGGCAAAACCTCGAATCGGGTTCCTGGGTATTGTTTGTTTTATAAAGAATCTCGCCTTTTTACCTGAATCCTGTTTTTTCCACATACCGCGTTTTTAAGATTTCTCCCCCCGGTCGAAATGACGCTTAGAGGCGCTGATATTTAATACCCG
>DATFMK010000359.1:0-4570 GCA_035267005.1 Balneolales bacterium | reverse complement strand
AATAATTTAGGTGCTTCGCGCAATTTCGCTTTGCTTACCCACTCTCATTCTCCCGAAAGTATGCGGGACAAGTTCTCCCTTTCACGGATAAATCCGCGACAGGGAGAGAGGCTCTTCAACAAAATTCTAAAATAATTAAAAAATTAAGGTGCCTTGTCGGTAGTAGTATTATTTTTTCACGGCCTCCACTGACGACGGAATCCTTTGGTATCCCAAATTTAGGTTATGATTTCTGTGTAAAAACGCTGTGCTCTGTGGTTAAAAAAAGTCCGCGAAAATCTAAATTCTATAATTTCGCCTTTTTTCCTCGAAGTAAATCATGACTTAAAATGTCATTCTGGATACTCGATCGGGTCGGGTATGACGTCGAGACTTTAATTTCAGTTAAATCCTTTGTTAGTTATATACACAACCAAAAATGTTCACTGTCTTCGTTCTATGCTTTGGTGAATGAACCATCCACCAAGCGGAAAATGTTCAATGGATTATCGGTTTTAAGCTCATCGGGAAGTAACGATTCCGGGCAATCCTGAAACGCGACTGGTCGTACAAAACGTTGAATCGCGGCCGTTCCCACCGAAGTGAATTTGGAATCGGTAGTAGCCGGGAAGGGGCCGCCGTGTTGCATCGAAGGACAAACTTCCACACCTGTCGGTACGCCGTTGAATATAATACGACCCGCTTTTTCCCGGCAGATATCAATCAACTTGCGATAATTCGGGATTTCATCGTCCGTAGTCATAAACGATATGGTCAACTGACCATTCAGATTACGAGCCACTTTGTACATTTCGTCTTCATCAGCACATGCCACAATCAACGTAAACGGACCAAAAACTTCTTCCTGCAATTGAGTATTGGACAGGAAGTTTTTACCTGAGACCGATGCGACGGCAGGAGATCCCAACGTATGTTCCGTTTCCTTTACTTCGCTTAAGGATTCAATTCCCGATTGTGCCAAAGTTTCCGCTCTTCGCTTGCGATAATTATTCGCGATACCGGGATTTAACATACAATCCGGTGGATGTTCTTCCAGCTTTTTAGCCAATGTTTCTTTGAAAGTGTTTAAATGATTACTTTCCAGACCAATGATGATTCCCGGATTGGTACAAAATTGTCCGGCGCCTAAGGTAACCGAAGCTACATATTGTTCAGCGACTTCTTTTGCAGAGCTTTGAAGTTTTTCATTCAATAGGAAAACCGGATTGATGCTTCCCATTTCCGCATAAACAGGAATCGGTTCTTCACGTCGCTGAGCCAGATCGTAAATGGCTTTACCGCCACGGAACGAACCAGTGAATCCGACAGCTTTTACGGCCGGATGTTCAACGAGCGCGCCACCAACTTCAGCTTTCCCGTTTAATGAGCTAAACACACCATCCGGCATTCCGGTATCTTTAGCCGCTTTTTGAATGGCTTTGGCTACCAGTTCGTTCGTTCCGGGATGCGATTCGTGACCCTTTACGATGACCGGGCATCCGGCGGCAAGAGCCGAAGCAGTGTCACCACCAGCGGTTGAAAAAGCAAGGGGGAAGTTGCTCGCCCCAAAAACGGCGACTGGCCCCAATGGGAAAAGCATCCGACGGATATCGGGTTTCGGAGCGGGTTCACGATCCGGCTTTGCGGTATCGATTCGGGCATCCACCCAGGAACCATCGCGCAACAAATCAGCGAACATTTTGAGCTGATTAACGGTACGTCCGCGTTCGCCTTTGATGCGTCCTTCTGGCAAACCGGACTCCAGACTCGCACGGGAAACGAGTTCATCACCCAGGTCCATGATTTCTTTACCTATTTTTTCGAGAAAATCGGCTTTTTTCCCGCCCGGCATAAGCTTGTATTCTTCAAAAGCCGATTGGGCTTTGTAGACAGCCTCATCAACCTCTTCGGCGGTAGCCACGTAAAAATGTTCGGGTAAACTTTGATTTTCTGTAGGATCAAAAGCCTGTAACGTGGTCGATCCTTGTTGTGAAGTAGAAAATCCTATAATATTTACACCATCTATCATGATCAATAAATCCTTAATATTTTTTATGAAAGATTTGGAAGTTTGGGTCTGACCTTAAGTGCGACGTCAATAATTTGTTTAATTCTATTTCTTTCTTCACCAGCCAGTGTCAGACGCGGTTTCCGAACGTGTTCCGTTCCGATACCGGTAGCCGCTTCAGCCAATTTAATATATTGTACTAATTTTGGATGAATATCCAATTCTAATAAAGGCATAAACCAGCGATAAAGTTCTTTAGCTTCATCCATTCTTCCTTTTTTTATTAATTCATATATAACAACGGTTTCTCGGGGAAATGCGTTTACCAGACCTCCGACCCAGCCATAGGCACCCATCAATAAAGCCTCCATCGCCAGCGTATCGACGCCGCATAGAATTTTGATGCGATCACCGAAGCGATTAATGATACGGGTAATATTTGTGAGATCTCTGGTTGATTCCTTAACTGCTTTTATGTTATCGCACGCTATCAGTTCTTCAAACATATCCAGTGTAATCTCAATTCCATAATCAACCGGGTTATTGTATACTAAAATGGGTAAATCCGTTGAATTTGCAACATCTTTAAAATAGGCGACCGTCTCACGATCATCGGCTTTGTACTGCATGGGAGGAAGCATCATCAAACCGGATGCTCCGTTTTCCTGAGCATCCTGTGCCATTTGGATCGCATCGGTAGTTGTTCGTTCGGCAATATTTACTATTACTGGTATTTTCCCATCTGCTATTTCAAGAGTTTCTTTGAGCAGATGAAATTTTTCTTCTTTCTTTAACGTACTTGCTTCACCGAGAGATCCGCCTAAAACAACACCGTGAATGCCGGCGTCGATTTGAGTTTTGAAGTTGCTTCGATATTTTTCCAAGTCCAGTTCACCTTCCGGTGTGAATTGAGTGGTGATAGCAGGGTAAATACCTTTCCAGTCGACATTCATCTTTTTTTATTGAATTCATGATTTTTAATGAGACTAACAGTATTTCAGAAGATAGGGATGATACCACCTCGGTATCTTGTACAAAATTATCAGAAAGTTGACAAATATTAGCTTATCGGTATTAAAATATTGCTTTTTCGAAAATTTGATACAATAATGACCTATAATGTATTAAAAAAGGTTATTGTACCGAATATCGTATTATACCATGGAAGATAAATCCATATATTTTCAAATACCGAAAACTGAGAAAGAGGGATTCGTTGTTCAATATGATGAATTACCTCACTTCTATAATCGACTGCATCATCATCCGGAGTTGCAGCTGATATATATCTTAGATGGAAGTGGTGATTTATTTGTTGGAGACACCATTACGCCCTTTGGTCCGGGTTGTCTGTTTTTAATAGGCTCGAATCAGAGTCACCTTTTTAAAAGTGAACCGGAATATTTTGAAGATGATCCGGATTTAACAGCACGTTCAATATCTATTTTTTTTCATGAGCAAACGTTGGGGGAACGTTTTTTTGATATCGTGGAGACTTCTGCCATCAAACATTTGATCGAGCGATCAAAATTAGGAACGCAGTTTTTCCCGTCGACGGCCCATAAAGCCGGTATAAAGATTAAAGAGTTGTTGGAGATATCGGGCTTTGAGCGGTTTATTGCCATTTTATCGCTGCTAAATGAGCTGGCGGAATCAGGTGAATACAAGCATTTGGCAACGATAAGTGAAGCACATCCTCCAAGTGACGAAGAAAGTCAAAAGGTTAACGATGTCATTACTTTTATACTGACCCATTATAAAGATGATATTGAACTACAAAAAGTCGCGGATATCGCCAATTATAGTAAAGCTGCATTTTGTCGTTTTTTTAAGCAACGGACGCGTAAAACATTTTCCCGGTTTCTGAACGAAGTTCGTGTGGCACAAGCTTGTAAATTGCTTCATCATACCGATCTTAATATTTCCCAAATCGGTTACGAAAGTGGCTTTAATAACATTTCCAATTTCAACCGGCAGTTTAAACGGATAACAGGAATGACACCGATGAATTATCTCAAAAAATATAAAGAATCGAACAGTGTGCCATCGCGGATTCATTATGAGATGAATTTGGTTTGATGAATGTAACTTACCAAATATGAATAAAATTGTATGACCTTCTGAGATAATTGTACTCTTTATTTGATAGGTGAGAGAATAAATTAGATTAAATAACGTGAATTAGGTTTAATTATAGACCTATTCTGTTTCATATCCACGTTTGGAAGATCTCTCACCCAAAAAGCGGATTCGAGATGATGCCTTTGAATGATATTTTTAACATGAACATCATCTTCGCCCATTCGCGTCATTTCGACCGGAGGGAGAAATCTTCAAAGTAAAATATGTTTAGAGAAGATTTTATTTCGTACTCACGTTAAATGCATATATGCAGGCATGTGAATAATTTTGAATAAAAAGAAGGCTTTGCAAAACCAGGAATTTTGTTCAATATCAAAGCCTGAGCGACTTCGGAACGAAGCATCCCGAATGCTTTCGGGATTCGAGGATTTCAAAGTCGCGAAAATGCAGATATTGGGCAAAAGAACGGTTTTGCATAGGCTTCAAATAGTCATAATGGAT
>DATFMK010000358.1:0-3833 GCA_035267005.1 Balneolales bacterium | reverse complement strand
GTTCGCCTATGAGAAAGAACCATGCCGCAAAGCGGCTTAACCAAAAGTGTCCGTTTTTACTTGACCACTTCAGAAGACTTAAATTTAATGGAGCGACTTTATATATCTCATAAAATAGATAATTCAAATCTTCCAAATAGCTATCTCTTGTTGTAAATATTATTTTCCAACTATTTTTTATCAAATAGGATAAAAATTCTTTGGATGGGTCTGTATTTTTTAAATCTATTAACTTTTCTGCTGAATCAATTACTATGATTTTCTCTTCATTATCTTTATGAGCATTTACAAAGTCATGAAAACTAATATTAGTAAACAATAAATTTATATTTGCTATATCAAATTCAGTTGCTTTAAATATATAGAAAGGGAATTCTCCATTTTTTTGTTCATAATAATTCTTTATAAGTGCGGTTTTGCCAACTCCAGCGACACCGCTTAGAATTATTACCTTGGCCGATGTTTCTTTTAATTTTTTTAAGCCATCAGCCCTATCAATTTCTATGTCTTGTTCATTGAACACAATGGATGTCTGTATTTCAAAGAGTATGTTTTCTGAATGTGTTTCTTGTTCCTGGATAAAATCTACTATACTCTTATCCAAACTAAAAAAATGCCGAGAAATAATCTTATTATCAATTACAACAAAAGATGATTCAAAAAAGCTCTTAGTCCTCCATTCTAATTGAAATCCTAATTCCTTTGATTTAGATTCAGCATCTTTTTTTCCTTGAGGCTCCTCCCCCCTGTATTGTCCCCATTCCTGATTAGAATAAATTACGATTTTAGAAATCTCAGGATAGTCCCTCTTAGTTCTTTCAATGGTAGCAATTAGATCATCTTTGTGGTTTGATAGGGCGGAATCATAAAATTTAGCTTGCCAACCAATAAATTTTCCGTCTATTTCAATCGGATCTGTTTCGATTGCAGATTGGTTTTTATAGCGAAAAATACCGAATTTTTTATTAAACTCACTACAAAATAGGAGGTAACAGAACCATTCAAAATTAATTTGGGGATTTTCACTAAACTTGACCTTAAAAATATCCCAATTCGGTTTTATCATTTCATTTTTTCCCATAAAAAAAATTATACAACTTCACCAAGATGGATTCCATCTTAAGGCAAAGAATTATAAAATTTTGGAATTTTCACTTTGGTTGTGGAAATAAGATATTGCTACATAATCCGAACTCAGATCATGTGAGAATTCAGTGTAGATTGAAATCGATATTTCGCTTTAACATAGAAAATCAGACGCAAGATGTTGGACTGCTTCAGATCGAGTGCAAGTTTCAGATTTGATTTAAAATATCACACATGAAGTTGGTATTGCAATATATAATGGCAGCCACATAAAAATTGGTCCATGGAAAACTTTTAAAGCCTTTGATAGCTTACATTCAGGAGAAAATATCAAGCGATCTTAAAACCGGTGATAAGTCTGACTGATTTGTTCTTGACAAGCTGTCTTTTTTTTCGCATATTGTATTCGCTATTCGCGAATCTCGAATAGCGAATGGAGCCAATTATGATACTGAAACCCCAAGATGTGTTAATTCTTCTAAAACTAGTGGCTATCGGGAAAGCAGATTGGTCGTTTTCGACTTTGTCGGCGGATTTGTTTATGAGTCCTTCCGAGGTTCATGCTGGTATCCATCGGGCCCTGGCAGCCAATTTGGCTGTCAAAATAATTGATCGTGTGACACCCGCTGCTCGGAGTTTGGAGGAGTTTGTTACCCACGGTATTCGCTATGTATATGTTCCTGACCGAGGCGAAATTACACGTGGAGTACCGACACTTCATGCAGGGCCTCCATTGTCTCAGATGATCGTGCCGTCTAATGATCCTCTCCCGGTTTGGCCGGATCCTGAAGGAGATGTACGAGGGCAATCCTTCTCGCCCTTGTACAAATCAGTACCTAAGGCAGCAAGGCAAGACCACCAATTGTACGAACTTCTAGTGTTAACAGACGCCATTCGCGGCGGGCGTACACGAGAACGAGAAATAGCGATAAAAGAGATGTCTAAGCGACTTAAAAATTACGATGATAACAAATCCTAATATTGAGATTCTAGAGGCTGCTGCTGAGCGACTGAAAACACTGACCAAAAATATGGTTTTTGTCGGCGGTTGTGCTACCGGGTTACTACTAACAGATCCGGCTGCAACACCCGTACGACCTACCATTGATGTGGATGTCCTTGTTGAGGTTGCGACCTTGGTCGAATACCATAGGTTGTCTGAACAGCTTCGCCAGTTGGGGTTCGTTGAGGATAAAAGTGACAATGCTCCCATTTGCCGTTGGAAAACCCCTGACGTTATCTTGGATGTCATGCCTACCGATCTTGATATTCTTGGTTTTGGAAATCGTTGGTTCGCTCTTGCATATAAGGCATCTGAATGGACAACGCTTCCATCTGGAAAGCAGATTCGTCTGCTACCGCCCTCCTACTTTCTATCCACAAAATTCGAGGCCTTTGAAAACCGTGGAGGAAATGATTATGTGATGAGCCGTGATATGGAGGATATTGTAACCGTGTTGGATGGAAGGTCAGAGATTGTCTCTGAAGTACAGGAATCTGGCAGGGAGCTAAAAGATTATTTGACCGAACGATGTTCTATGTTACTGAACGAACGGGATTTCCTTGATGCGCTGCCAGGCCACCTGCTGCCGGATACTGCCAGTCAGGCTAGATCTGCTCTAATAATTGATCGGCTCAAGACAATTGCCGGGTTTCGCGTTTTCAAAGGAGGAGCTATTTCCCCCTGATTCTTCCTGAGATCTCTATTCAAACCCGCAGAATATCAGCTTGCCGGAAAACCTGAAATAAGTCTGACTTATCGCGAACCTTTGATACCTGAAATAACCTGCAACTATCCAGGGACTGAGTTTTTTCAGATATACATTCCATATCATAAAATGTGAAATGTTATATTTGATGGCGTCCACAATCTGACCATTGGACAATTAAATATAGTTCAACGCATCTATGATGCCTCGATTCTATTCGACGAGCACCAACATTGCCTTTGACCGGAATTATGTGCATTTCGACGCTTTTTCCATTAAGTTGGCCGGCCCAGATGCCACTCATGAACGGATACCGCAAGATACCTGTCCACTGTTCATCCTAATTTTTGGATGGTTTTTTCCACTAGTTCATAACCGAGTTCCGCAAGCCGGTCTTTGAGAACCTCTTTTAGCCGATTGTCTTTATATTCGAAAAATTTCTTTTGGATATCCGGATAATCTGCGAGGGTATTTTTGAAGTTAAAAAAGGGTTTTTTCCCCTCAAGTGCATCGAACATTTCATTCCTTATGTCATCGGATTCAAGGGATGCAGCAAAATCTTGCATTATTTCATAACCTTCATGACTGGCAATGGGTTCAATAAAAAAATATCTGTCATCATTCTCCGCAACTTCATCACTGACATCCTCATCAACATCCGGCAAGACGACGTCGCCGTTGAGCAAATCGATATAGCATGAACTCGCATACCCGGAACTATCTTCCATGTAATACAAAATTGGATCTATAAAGAGCTTGATCTTTTTCATCTCGTATCATCCTTTCTAAATCCAAAGTGACCTTTCGGTCGATAGCATCTCAACGTGGCAACGGCCCGTTTCCCGCTCGGTACAGCGGGCGAATCGACAGCCCCGTCTTATCCGAAGATCCCGTCTTTTTTAGAATTTCTCCATGGCTTCCCGCAATCGTTCACGCACCGCTTCCGAATACCAGCTTTCAATGAAATACCGTTCCTTTTCCGCTTCCCCTGCCAGGACCTCTGCCGCTGTTGTCTCCACACGATTTTGTTTGATCATC
>DATFMK010000357.1:0-8113 GCA_035267005.1 Balneolales bacterium | reverse complement strand
CCGGAATCTCGTGATCAACGCCATTGCGTGTTTAAAAGGTAACGATCGTTTCAGGTATTAATAATCAGGGGGTGTAATCTGTTTTAACCTTTTTTTAGATCCTGAATTAAATTCAGGATGACGTCGTTTTTCGATGGGGATAATTTATTTGGTTTCGTACTATTACGATGGATGCCAGCCACTACCCTCAGACGTCATTCCGGGCCCCGACCCGGAATCTCGTGATCAACGCCATTGCGTGTTTAAAAGGTAACGATCGTTTCAGGTATTAATAATCAGGGGGTGTAATCTGTTTTAACCCTTTTTTTAGATCCTGAATTAAATTCAGACGTCTCAAGACAGGTGGGGTCTCGAACTTAGAGAATAGAAGACGTTTTCATTGGTAGAAGCCGATGTAATTTATGCCATTTTTACAATGGCGGAGGGGACTTAATTAGAGACTCGGATTGAAAATAAGAGGTGAATAAAGTAACCTTTCATTTTGACGAATTCACGTTATTTTAGGTGAATAGAAGTACGAATTAATCTGGCAGGAAAATTGCGGAATATATCATGATGAGTTCGTAATAAATTAAGTAAATAAGAACCTGAAAATACCGGACAATTTGAAGAGCAAACCACCAACTACCAACCACAAACAAATCAGCAAAAACTGCGAAAATCTGTGGCTAATATAAAAATGAGTGAACGTAACGGAAAAATACTGATTATTGATGATGACGATGACGTCTTACGGGCGGGGCGTCTGTTTTTAAAGCAATATGTGGAGAAAGTCGAGACGGAAAAGGATCCGAAATATCTACCGAAGTTGCTTCAGGAGAACAGCTACGATGCCATTTTACTGGATATGAATTTTGAGAAAAGTCAGGGAAATGGGGAAGAAGGATTTTACTGGCTTCAGCGTATTTTAGAGATGGATCCATCCACTGTCGTAATCCTGATCACAGCTTATGGTGATACCGAAATGGCGGTGAGAGCGATCAAGGAAGGGGCGACCGATTTCATCCTGAAACCCTGGCAAAATGAAAAGCTGCTGGCAACGGTGTCCTCTGCGATTCAGCTTCGAAAATCCCGTCAGGAAGTAAACAATTTGCGATCACGGCAACGTCAGATGAACGAAGATCTCGACCGGCGATATCGCGAGATGATCGGGAAAAGTCAGGCGATGCAGGAAATTTTCCGGACCATTGACAAAGTGGCCGCGACCGATGCCAATATCCTGATTCTTGGGGAGAATGGAACCGGAAAAGAATTGGTGGCCAGGGCGTTGCATCGTCAATCCAAAAGGTCCGGGGAGGCTTTTATTAATGTGGATATGGGAGCCCTGAATCAGAATCTTTTCGAAAGCGAGTTATTCGGATATGTGAAAGGAGCCTTTACGGATGCCAGAGAAGATCGTCCGGGACGTTTTGAAATAGCTTCCGGCGGCTCGTTGTTCCTGGATGAAATCGGAAATATTCCACTTCCTCTTCAGGCGAAATTATTAACGGTTTTGCAGCAGCGCCAGGTCACTCGTCTCGGATCTCACAAAACCAGCGATATCGATATCCGTTTGATCTGTGCGACCAATATGAATATTCATCAGATGGTGGCGGACGGATCTTTCCGTCAGGATTTGTTGTACCGGATCAATACCATCGAGATCAACTTACCGACTTTGCGAAACCGGACGATGGATATCCCGCTGTTGACTCATTTTTATCTCGATCAATATGTCCGGAAATATGATAAACATCAGCTGAAGATCAGTGATCAAGCGATGATCAAACTTAAGAATTATGCCTGGCCGGGAAATATCAGAGAATTACAGCACGCGGTGGAACGGGCGGTTATCATGTCGGAGTCGGATACATTGCAGCCCTATGATTTTATTCTGACTACGCACGATCAACAGGGAAATAATGAACCGATGAAAACGCTGAATCTGGATCAGATTGAGAAAAGTACGATCCGGAAAGCATTGAAAGAATATGGCGGGAATATAAGTCAGGCTGCCGACGCTCTGGGAATCACTCGTCCGGCTCTTTATCGAAGGATGGAGAAATATGACCTTTAAACATTTTCGTTGGGGAATAATCTGGAGAGTTCTGGCAATCGCTCTGGAATCGTTGGTATTGGTTTATACCTTTTTCGAAATGAAATTATTAATGGTATCCATTCTCATCGCTGTTGTTTTTTTGTTTCAAATCATTAATCTCATTCGGTATGCGGAGCAAATGAACAAAGAGTTAACTGAATTTTTTGAATCCGTCAAATACTCCGATTTCACGAAAAATTTCCGAAAAAAAGGGAAAGGATCGTCCTTTGACGAAGTGTATAAAGCGTGGGAAGAAGTTGTTGATCATTTTAACGAAATCCGGCGGGAAAAAGAAGAACACCGGCGATATTTACAGATGGTCGTCGAACATGTTGGGATTGGCCTGATCGTTTTCAGAAATGACGGTCGTATTGAGATGATGAACAAGGCGGCGAAAGAATTACTGGGATCTAATGCGGTACAAAATATCAGGAATCTTCCAAAAGATATTACGGACCTATTTGTCGATTTGAAAACAGGACAACGCAAGATGTTAGTTACGAATAATGAACATCAAAGTGAACTTTACCTAAGTTTTTTCGCGACAGAGTTTAAACGGAAAGGAGCATTTTATAAACTGGTATCCATTCAAAATATTCGTCAGGAGCTTGAAGACAAAGAAACCGAAGCCTGGCAGGATCTGACCCGCGTGCTGACGCACGAAATCATGAATTCCATTACACCCATTTCATCGTTAAGCGCCACGATACAGCAATTATTGAAACATGATCCTGATGATCATTTTATAGAAGATGAAGTGATGGAAGACGTGCAGGAAGGCATTCAAACGATCCATAAACGCAGTCAGGGACTCATTCAATTCGTCAACGATTATCGGGATTTTACCAAGTTGCAAAAGCCGAATCTGAAAACCTTCCCGGTGATGGAATTGCTTCAGCGCGTTTATAATCTGATGCAGAAGTCGTATGAGGAAAAAGGAATTAAACTGAATACCGAATGGCATTCTTCCAAAGAAATTACTGCCGATGCGATGCTGCTCGAACAAGTGTTGATCAACTTATTAAAAAATGCTATGGAAGCGGTCGTATCGGTTGAGAATCCGGAAGTGACCATAAAATGCTGGGATGATTTCTACGCCAATTTACATATTTCAATGGTGGATAACGGAATCGGAATCGATAAGGAAAATCTGAAGAAAATATTCATACCATTTTATTCAACCAAGCCCAATGGGAGTGGAATCGGGCTAAGTTTGTCCCGCCAAATTATGCGTTTGCATGGCGGAAGTATCAACGCACAATCCGAACCGGGAAAGGGCTCAACTTTTACACTCATCTTTAATTCATAAAAATCAAATATGAAGATCCCTTATTCATGTATTACCGCTATAATAAATTTTTGATCAACATTTCCAAATCAGGTACTGAAAAATCGGGTTGTCTTGGCAGCGGGTGTAACTCCTGTCCCGGACGTTAGATAAACGCTGTTTTCATTCCCACCGATTGGGCTCCTGCGATATCCCATCCATGAGCCGCCACAAATAAACTTTGCTCGCACCTTGTTCCCATTTCACGTGATGCCCATTGATAAACATCACGTTTGGGTTTGTACATGCCGATTTCTTCCACACTCATCATTCGATCAAAAATGATATCCAATCCGGCATTTTTCAATTGTGTTTCCATGCTCTTTTTCGAAGAGTTGGTAAGGGCAGCTATACGGAAACCTGATTCCTTTAATTTCTTTAATGAGGGTAAAACATCGGGATAAGGCTGAGCGCTCAACATTGGTTTCAAAACATTTCGGGCACGTTCCACATCCATATCAATTCCGAATTTATGGGCCAGCATCAGCAGTGCAGCGGCGCCAATTTCATCAAAATTATAATATTCTTCTGAAACTGTCGAAACAAGCGAGTAATGAAGCAGGGTTTCAAACCATAGTGCAGTAATTTCACTGTGCCCATCAAAAAGTTGGGTAATCGCGACTTTCACGTTTTCAAGGTGAGCAGTGTTTCGTTAACATCAAAAAACAGGACATCCGGTCGATTTTTAATCATAAAATTTGGAATCGTTTCGTTGGAAAAAAGTCGTTTCGAATTGGTTTAACGTATTTCACTTTTACTTTGTGTATAACCAACGATTGAGTATTAACGGTTCCGTGCAGCAAACCCATCAAATTTATAAACCGAATGTAATCCCGAAACGAACTCCCGTTTCCACAATTTTCCGGTAATAGGATTGTGATGCAAACGAAATATTGGAGTGAAATTTCACATATGGATTTACAAAGACACCAACAAAATGGTTGAATTGATATTGTCCGCCCACACCTAGTATTTCTCCAAGCCCATTTTGACTATTTAAAGGTTTTGATTTACTCGCATCGAATTCAAACAAAAAACCACCATTTGCAAATAAATATTTCAGGAAATGCACCCTTGCTGTCAATGGAATATCGATAATCGAAAATTTATGATTGGTAAATGGGTAAGGATAGTTTGGCATGATGACATGAAGCTGAACTTTCTGTCTTGAATATTCCAGGCCCGTTTCCAGATCCAGCCACGAAGTCAGAGCATGCTGATAACTGATGCCGAAAGTATAAAAATTGATTCCCCGGTACCCGCTGTCACCAATAATATTACCATTCAGGACTTTATTATTACCTAGTGAAGAAAATGTGATACCTATTCGGCCAAGATTAGGTTTTCCTTTTGAAATAACCGCTTGTCCATATGCGCTTCCACAGAACATAACAAAACCTAACATGGAACCTATCAAAATGCGCTTCATATATTCCCCTCTCTTTTTTTTGCATTGTAAACTCTGCAGCTTAAATAATTTGATTTGAATCAAGTAATGAACTCTGCTTAGAATAGATGATAATTCGAATCACAAGTAATAAGAGCTAATTTTATTCTAAATCCAATTTAAACAGATTCCTGTAAAAAGAAATAATTATCTTAAACCGGGCAATGCCTTTACGGGTAATACTCAATTTTATCAGATTAATTTTAAAACCAACGCTTTATTGATCTAACTCTTTTCTCATGATGTAATCTTCTTGTCGCTCCTTACCCATCATAAAAGAATGTGTGCCTGATTTTTTAAATCCCATGTGCTCATAAAACGAAATAGCCGTTGTATGACGCTTCCATACACCCAACCAGATATATGATTTATTTCGATCTTTTGCGATGGAAACGGCCTTTTGTATCATTGAACAGCCAAAACCATATCCCTGATATTCTTTCTTAAGGTAAATTCGTTCAATTTCAAACCCATTTTTTTCTTTAAAATCGGTCTGAGCTTTTTCACTGTTGAGTTTCATATACCCGGCAGACCGGGCATCACTAAACAGAATCAAGAAAACTGAATTTGTATTTTTGACTTCTTTTCTGAGCTGTTTTTTGTTAAATGCGGATTTTAGATAGGCCGACATGATTTTCTCACTATTCATTCCCTCGAATGTTTCGTGAAATGTTTGCTTTCCCAAGCTTGACAGAAGATCAATATCTGTTTCAGATAACGTGCACTTAATAAATTCTACGCTCATCAAATGTTTATTTAATAATACCGTGTTAACCGTTGAAAAGCCACATTTAGCCGATATTAACTTTATTCTTTGCTCACTTTATCTAAAGAATTTACGCGAGATTCTCTTCTTTTTGGAAATATATAATCAACCCCAGTTCTCCTCCGTGATTGGTAAATTCAACATAACAGTTATGTACATCAGCCTTTTGTATCATCATGAACAATTTGTTCAAATTGTAGGTATTCATCTGCGTTTTGGGAGCAAAAAATGCACTTCCTCTTTTTACATTGATATAATTTCTATGAAAGGGTACATATTTTCGTAAAAAAGTAATCAGGCCACTTAATTTATAGTCCCTATAAATAGGTAAAGTGCAAAACACCAACACCTTCATTTTTGAGATGAGCTAACATTTTTTTGAAAATTTACTCTCCTCTTTTTGCTGGAATGTGCTGGAAAACAATGTAGGAATGAATGAAATTGAATTTCCTATTCAACAAAGACAAATCATCGTCCGATTTAATAAAGTCGACATTAGTAATTTGTCGCGCTTCACAATTCTTCCGGGCTTCATCCAGCATAGATTCAGAGACATCTACCCCTGTTACGTGACTTGAATAAACAGAAAGCGGAATTAAAAGTCGACCGACACCGCATCCGAAATCAAGTGCCCGGTTTATAGAAAAATGCGGATCGACATATTTTCTGATCTTTTTTAAGATATCATCCATATAGTCTGTTCCAGATGCGAAGAATTGTTTTTTTTCGCCTATCCGTTAATTTCGATTGGTGATACTCATCGTGTGAAATAACACCGAAATACGGATCTTTTTTGCCAAATTTCTTCCATTCTTTGTCAGTATTATTTACAAACATTTATCGCCCCCAACATTTCTGCTTGATTCAATAATCTTTTTAACACCTTATTATCCTGATATCATGCAATAATCATGAACAATAATTTAAAAATTCATTATATAAAATCCGAACGGTATATTAAAAGAGTCGTAAATAATTATTCCTCAATAAATATTACGATTCAATTTTCGCTCCATTTCATTTTGCCTGTAGCAATAAGCCAGTGATGATATTGGTGATGAGCTCCTTCGGCATTCAAACCGATATAGCCTAAACCCCTGATTTTCGCGACTTCTTTCGGATTACTCGTGGTACACGTTACCGTCCATATACCATTTTCTAGATGAGCATTCATATCCCAACCTTTTTCTTCTTTCAACATCTTAGGGTGCATTTTAATTTTTTTTTGGGGGCGGAATGAGCTCGCGGTGTTTAGAAATGACCGCCGATGCGATGCTCTTCGAACAGGTATTGATCAATTTACTCAAAAATGCTATGGAAGCGGTCGAATCGGTTGAAAATCCGGAAGTGACCATAAAATGCTGGGATGATTTCTACGCCAATTTACATATTTCAATGGTGGATAACGGAATCGGTATCGATAAGGAAAATCTGAAGAAGATATTCATACCGTTTTATTCAACCAAGCCCAATGGGAGTGGAATCGGGCTAAGTTTGCCCCGCCAAATTATGCGTTTACATGGCGGAAGTATCAACGTTCAATCGGAACCCGGAAAAGGAACGACGTTTATGTTGACACTGAAATCGTAAAAGCACTCGGCATTCAGTTCAAAGCCGTCAACTTCTTCAGCTTGCTGCTGACAGCATAGCAATTAGTAATTAGTAATGAATAATGAACAATTAGGATTTAGTGCTTTTTATAATGGTTGTGATTTTTTACAATTACTAATTACTCATTATTAATTGAACATTGTTTATGGTTTACTGTTAATTGTTAACTGTTCACTGAAAAATGCGTCCACATATTCTTGGGATTGATGATGCCCCTTTTATAAAAGTTGAAGATGAAACGGTGCCTGTCGTTGCTGTGATGATGGAAGGTGCGACGATGGTGGATGGTGTGGCCGTGAACAGGATGAACATCGATGATCCCGATGCCACCCGTTTTTTGATCGACTGGATCAATGAGTTGCGATGGAAACCTTCATTACAAGCTGTTGTTTTTGGTGGCATCACGATAGCCGGACTCGGATTACTGCATCTGCCCACGCTTGCTGATGAACTGAATCTGCCGGTCATTACCGTAACCCGTCAGGATACGAGAAATAGTACGCTTGATGAGGCATTAGAAGCTGCCGGATTATCTGAAATGTTACCGGTTTTGAATGATAATCCACCATCCGTGGAAATTGAGGATGGAATATATGCTTCATTTGCGGGAGTTACGGAAAAGAAAGTCCGGAAACTGATAAAAGCTACTTTACAAAAATCAACGATGCCCGAACCGCTGCGTATTGCCCATCTAATCGGAGCCGCATTGGTGAATGGCGAGTCGAAAGGGCGAGTTTGATTCAGTGATCAGTGATCAGTGATCACTGATCAGTTAACATGTGCTGATGGGCTCCACTTGTCAAGTGGAGTTCATCTTTTTTAGCGATCGGATGGCTGCACTTAGCTTTCTTAACCCGGATTATTCACCAAGAAATTTTGTTGTGA
>DATFMK010000356.1:0-2684 GCA_035267005.1 Balneolales bacterium | reverse complement strand
TGACCGGCAGCTTTATCCTGGTTCACAAGTGTTGCTACTTTACGTCCCAACATATCATACACCTTCAATGATACCTCTGATTTTTTCGGTACATCAAAAGCGATACGTGTCGTCGGGTTAAACGGATTGGGATAGTTTTGTTCCAGACTCAACTTTTGGGGTATTTCAATCGTTTTTTCTATAGGTGTTGGGTTGTGCAAGTTGTTTTTCAGAACATACAGACCACCACTTTCGTCGGCTACATATATAAGGTTATCTGAGGCAGTAATCTTTAAAGCATTACCCCTGGTTGCATAATCTCCTACGTCATCAGGATTACCCGGATCGCTTATATTCAATATTTTTATGCCTCCATAATCCATAGCCAGATAAGCGTAATCACCGGTTACATCCACTCCCATAGGATTTCCGTTATCATAATGCATGTACGAGCCAAATTCCGTAGGATCAGACGGATCGCTGATATCAACAACTAGCATGCCATAAGCTTCTTGAGCCAGATACAAATAATTTTTACCCATTTTTATCCCCCGTGCTTTCCCTGCAGGATCAATACTCCCTGATCTTTTGGGTTGAGCGGGATCACTGACATCGATAACACTTAAGCCGCTTCCATTATCAGCTACATAGGCATATCCCTCTGATACGTAAATATCATTGGGTTGATCAAAAAGTAGAATATCTCCTATTTCTTTTGGTTGGGATGGATCAGAAATATCAAATATCTTCAAACTATCCAAAGCACCAATTTTATAATCACCATAACCCACATAAGCATAATTCCCGGATACCGTAACACAATTGACATATTTATTTGTTGAAAGCTTACTAACTTTCGTCGGATTTGCCGGATCGTTAATATCTAAAATATCCAATCCCTCATTTTCTTCTGAGAGATATGCATAATCACCGGAGATCGATATCGCATTGGCATTACCCTTTGTAGCATAGTGTCCGACAACTTTAAGTTCATTATTTATATCCAATTGAAGGACTTTCATTCCGGCATGTCCATCCGCCACGTAAATATAATCCGCTTTCAGGGTCACGTCATTAACATTATCCCCGGTCTCATAAAATGCAAGTTCATTAAGTTTTGCGGGATCGTTTTTATCGACAATGTGTAAACCGGTCCCGGAGGCTGCTAAAATATAAGGCCCCACAGCACTTAATCCATATATCCCATCACTGATATTCCAGTATCCGGCATTTTCAGGTTTTGAGGAATTACTAACATCTACTATTTCGATTCCCCCTGATTTTAATGCCAAATAGACATAATTTCCGGAATAGAAAACATCCTCATTTTCATTAGTCCCTACATAATAAGATCCCAACTCTTTCGGATTAACCGGATCATTGATATCTACAATTTTTAACCCTTCCCGCATATCTATCACGTAAGCCATGGTATCAGATATGACCAGACCCGTTGTTTGAGTTCCTGTTGCAGAAGAACCCACTTCTTTTGGATTGGCCACATCACTGATATCTACGACCCGCATACCGTCTTCGCCATCGGCCAGAAAAGCATAATCACCGGAAATGGCAAGTTTGTTCCCCTGACCTGATGAATTAAAGCTCCCGATTGTTTTCATATTTGCCGGATCAGTAATATCAAGTATACTCATCCCAGCAGTAGTAGCAAGATAAGCATAGTTTCCATCGACTTTTACATCATGAATTTCCGCTACCGAATCTTCTCCAAGACTTTTTGGTTTTGCAGGATTACTTATATCAAATATCATTAATTTAATACCTGAAGAAACATATAAGAAGTCTCCGGACACATCCATATTTTCTGGGGAAATTAAAAGTCGCTTAATTAAAGCAGGATTCATCTTATCAGAAATATCCAGGATATCCATATAATCACCATTACCAATAAAAGCATAATCACCGGATACTGCACCAATCGAACATTGTCCTGTTGCCCATCGGGATACTAAGCTAACATTATTATTATTAGCTTGCTCCGTTGATGTTATATGGGCTTTTCCAGGTTTTAACTGTCTTTTTAATGAATGGACAGGGTTATTGGCAAGTGCTGGTACCGTGTTTATGTTAACCGATACCTGACTTCTTTGGGCCTTCACATTAAGACTCAATCCCATAACGAACATCACTAAAAACATGGTATCTAATATGACATTAGATAAACATGCCGCCAGTTTATTAACATCTTGTATTCTATAATCATTGTTTTTTGTTTTTAGAGATAATTTCATAAATAGATTACCCTTGTTTATTTTATTTCCCCCCAATTATGATTATAACCTGGAAATAAATGGCTTTTAGCTATTGTTAAATTACTGGTCATTTAAGCCTTATATAATACCATTATTTCATATCGGAATAATCATTAGGGCTTTTTTAATTCGTGAATATCTTTTTTCAAATATGAGAACAATTCGATCTTTGTTTGGGTATACCGGGAAATCCGGACTTAGCCATTTCTATTAAAAAATGAGTGCAACAACTATGAATTTTACTTTCATAATATCCGTTTTCTGTAGTGTTGGTGATATCAGTATATAACTACGCACTTCTCACATGTAATAGGTCATCTGTTAAAATTTTGATGACCTACCCTATCCATACGATGAAATAAACCCTCTCTTATTCGGTCGATCCAACTTCAATAATCCTCCTCTAACAGGATAGAACAGCATATTCTAACCTAT
>DATFMK010000355.1:0-11617 GCA_035267005.1 Balneolales bacterium | reverse complement strand
CAATCCGACGTTTGTTGAAAAGGGCAGCACTCTGAATTTTATGGGGATTGGTTCGACCTCGGGCTCGACTTCAAGTTCGCTCTCGTTAAAATTAATGGTGAATGGTACACAAGTCGCTTCTGCTCAAAACGATACACTCTCGTACTCTATGAGCGCATCATCTATCGGGAGGTATGATGTGCAGCTAATCGGTTCGGTTTCAGGTGGTCAAACCGATACGGCCACAAGCGCTTATATAGTGAATCCGCCCGTCGTAAATCAGCCTCGCCCGGATACTTTGAAAGATGGGATCACATATTATCCCAATGATCCCACCAAAGTGACATTGTCACTTTTCGCGCCTCATAAGAAATTTGTATACGTTATCGGTGATTTTAATAATTGGAGGGTGAATCCGCAGTATTTCATGAAGCGTGATTCGGTGAATGCCGATAGTACCTGGTATTGGATTACCATTAATAACTTAACTCCTGGCAAGCAGTACTCGTTTCAATATTTGATCAACGGAAATCTGAGAGTAGCGGATCCCTATTCGCAACTCGTATTGGATCCGAATAATGATAAAAATATTTCCTCAACAACCTACCCTAATCTGAAACCTTATCCGTACGGCAAGACGTCACATATTGTAGGAGTGATGCAGCCTGGTGAGAAAAACTTTCAATGGACCGATCAGAATTATAAACGTCCGTCCAAGAAAAAACTGGTTATTTATGAGTTATGGCTGGATGACTTTGTGAAAAGTCATAATTATAAAACTCTGACAGATACACTTAGCTATTTCCAAAATCTTGGTGTAAATGCCATCGAACTCATGCCGATTACAGAATTTGAGGGGAATATCAGTTGGGGATATAATCCGATCTTCTATTTTGCACCAGACAAATATTACGGGACCGCCGATGAGTTGAAGCAGTTTATCAATGCTTGTCATAATCATGACATTGCGGTTATTATGGATATGGTGCTCAATCATTCATATGGCGAATCACCCATGGTAAGGATGTATTTTAATAATGGACATCCAGCCGCCGATAGTCCGTGGTTCAATGAGACGTCGCCTAACACTGCTTTCAGTTACGGATATGATTTTAATCATGAGAGTAAAGCGACACAATATTTTGTGGGTAGGGTTCTCCGATACTGGATGAAAAACTTCCATGTGGACGGTTACCGGTTCGATTTCGCCAAAGGTTTTACCAATACCCCCGGAGATGGTTATGCCTATGATCAATCCCGAATAAATATTCTGGAACATTATGCCAATGATATGTGGAAAACCGACTCAACAGCTTATGATATTCTCGAATTATTTACAGCAAATAGTGAAGAAAAGGTGCTGTCGAATTATGGGATGATGATATGGGGCAACGAAAATACCAGTTATAGTCAGGCCGCTATAGGTTATGCTAACGGACCATCCGGAACAAACTGGACCTGGAATTTTTCGGGTGCTTCTTATGAAAACAGAGGATGGAGCAAACCGAATCTGATTGCCTACATGGAAAGTCATGATGAGCAGCGAGTGATGTACAAAGCATTGCAGTACGGTAATAGCAGCGGTACCTATAATATCAAGGATTTGGCAACGGCACTTAATCGTATTAAATTAAATGCCGCTTTTTTCTTCACCATTCCCGGACCAAAAATGATTTGGGAGTTTGAGGAACTGGGATATGATTATTCGATCAATTGGCCGAGCAATACATCGAGTGATAGGACCACGCCCAAGCCCATTCGATGGGATTATTTTACGAATGGAAAAAGAAAAGATCTCTATAAAGTGTTCAAATCACTTATTGATCTGAAGAAGAAATATCCGGTATTCAACAGCTCTAATTTTACTATGGATACTCAAAATGCTGTTAAAAGGATTCAAATAACGGGCGATACGATGGATGTGAATATCATTGGTAATTTCGACGTGACCTCTCATTCGGCTGCCGCTAACTTTCAGAAGAAAGGTACCTGGTATGATTATTTTACCGGGAAAGCAGTTCAGGTAAGTAATACGAGTATGAGTGTTGACTTGGAACCCGGTCAGTTTCATATATATACCACGAGCAAATTACCGACACCCCCAAAAGGCATTTTAACCAGCGTTCAGTCAAATAAAACGCAGGCTAATCTGCCAACAAAATTTAAATTATACCAAAACTACCCGAATCCTTTTAATCCCTCGACGAATATACGTTATGAGCTTCCAAAGTCATCAAATGTGACCTTGGATATTTACAACATTTTGGGTCAGAAAGTCGCCACACTTTATCATCAGCAGATACAGCGTGCAGGGACACATATGATTAGTTTCAATGCGGATCATCTCAGCAGCGGGACCTATTTCATACGATTGAAAGCGGCAGGTCACACCATGATTCGAAAAATGATGCTGTTAAAATGAAAAGAAAATGTTAAATAACGTGAGTTCGAAATAAGATCTTCTCAAAACAGCCTCCTGGAATGAATATTTTACTTTGAAGATTTCTCCCTCCGGTCGAAATGACGCGAATGGGCGAAGATGATGTTGAGGTTTAAACCGGATTATTCACCCAGAAATTTAGTTGTTCTTTTTAGCATTCTCAAAATTGAGGAATGAATTATCTTTTATAAGTTATTAAATTTACAATAGGATATGTATTGTTTTTTGTATACGTGAATAATTCGTTTTAAGAACGTCACTCTGAGGTGTCATCTCGAATCCGCTTTTTGGTCGAGAGATCTTCCAAACGTGGATATGAGACAGAATAAGTCTACAATTATATCGAATTAACGTTAAATAAATGCTAAAAATCGTTTTTTCCTCATTTAGGCTAATAACGTGAGGTTTGGATAAGAATCAAGAGAAAGCTGCGAAATTTTCAAAACTTATTAAGGGGATCTATCACCTTCAAGTGTATAAAGAGAAAGCGAGAATGCTATAGGTGTATATAGTATTTATAGGAATATAAAAATTTTGTTAGGTATCCAAATCATAAAAAAATCCCCCATCTGATGATGGGGGATTTTTAAATACTTTTTATGAAAACCTTAATCGATTAGTGTGCCGGCTGGGTCGTTTGTCCACCGGTTTTTCCACCGGTTTCTCCACCTAATGAGAAGAAACCATCAATAGCAACGATGGCACCAGCTAAAATCCCGTTCCAAAGCAAACCTGGTGCTGTATGAAGACCCGGTATAAATGCTGATATAAATATCCAGATTCCTAAAATACCGGCGATCCAGCCAAATTCTGGTTTATTTTTAATAAATGTGAATCCAGCGATTGCAATGATGGCACCTGATATAATGTTACTCCAAAGAATAAACAATGGTGTAAATCCAATTAGTGCGCTTACAATTAACCATAATCCAATAATTCCTATAATCCAACTATTGGCTTTCATAACTACCTCCTTTTGAAGTAATTATCATTTCAATTTCTATTTTATATAACAAAAAAGCGAGATGAATCATTTAGATTCTAAATGCTTTAAACCATTATTTTTATATATCTATTGCCTGCATGAAGTTGAGGGATAATTGGCTTTTGCGTAAGAACGGGAAGGTAGCTTTATATCATTTGCCGGTGAGGAGAATCTGATTATCTCTGAGATATTACCACAGACTTAGACTATTTTGTGGATCAGAAGAAACTTTGCAAATAAATGGTATAAAATGACTTATGAAGGATAGGTAATGGTCATCCTACTGATTTGTTACAACACAGGTTATAATCATGAAGGGATTAATGAAAATCTTAGGATCCATTTTATTGAAATCTGAATATACTCTATAATATTTCCATTTATTATTGAATAATGAATCAATAGAAAATATCTATAAATGTTATAGCTTTTTTAGCGTCCTCAAAATCGAGAATCGGTTTATTTATTATAAGTTATTTAATTTACAATAAGGTATGTATTACTTCTTATTGGTTATGTGAATAATTCGGTTAATAATAAGTGAATGTATTCGTTATTAAAGTAGCTTATTGAGATTTCATATAATCATAAATTGTAACATGAATATACTTGAATTCTTATCCTAAAAATCAGGCTTTCTTATTATTTTATTGCTAAATAAACCCAATTTATTTAATATGAAATAAAGAGTTCGTAATTAAGCGAATGAATATTATGCGTCGTCTGCTTATCATATTATTTATCTGTACATTAGGTACGGGTACGCTTTATGCTCAACAAAAGCAAAGCAAGAAGGGCTTATCAGTTGCCACGGATTCATCTGTAACAAAAATAGAAAATGTACAGCGACAATTGATCAAACTTAAAAAGGAATCGTTATTATCGAAAGATAACGCCAATACTCTTATAAATATCGGATATTCCTATCAAAAAGCCGATCAAATTACGGGTTCCGTTTCTAACGTAGACACTCGACAACTGCAAAATGGTGAATACACCAATATTTTTGATTTTCTACAGGGTCGTGTTTCAGGTTTAATGGTAACCAGAGATCCAGCTAATGTTTCAGGATATACGATACAAATCAGGGGTATAAATTCGTTTTATGGATCTTCGGAACCTCTTGTAGTCGTCAACGGCTCACCTTTATCAAGTCTGGATGATTTATCAGCTTTGAGTCCAAATGATATTAAATCGATCAGTGTCTTAAAGGATGCCTCAGCGGCTATTTATGGTGTAAGAGGAGCCAATGGTGTTATTGTGATTAACACAAAGTGATTTCCTGATTGTACTTTCGTTTTGAGCAATCAAGTAAGTGTAAATGTAAAATAACGAGAAAGCCCGCCCGTTTAGAGGGGAAGTTGCACTTCGTTTTCAGGTGAGTAAAATTCAAACTCAGATAAGCCAAATCATGTATATGCACTTATCGTATACATATCTTTTATGGGAAATGATAAAGTCGTTTGAGTACCCTGATCATTTTGAATATTTAAATTCGCTTTCAATTGCTTGGAAAGAGTCTTTATAATAGTCAGTCCTAAGGTCTTAGCATTCTTAATATCCATATTTATCCCCACTCCATTGTCACTTACCATAACGAAGTAATTTTCTTTCTGAGCCTTAAAGGCAATATTAATTTTTCCCCGTCTTTTACCGGGGAAAGCATGTTTTAAAGAATTACTTATTAATTCATTCAATATAAGAGCTACCGGTATTGCCCTGTTGATGTCTAACGATAGCTCATCGATATCGGTATTAATATCCAGGACAATATCCACAGCCATAGAATCACATATTTTATTTGCCAGATCAGATATGTAATTTCTCATGGGAATGCGACTCAATTCGCTCGATTGGTATAATTTCTCATGAATAATGGCCATCGATTGTATGCGTAACATACTTTCGATCAGTGTCTGTTTCGCCTCAGCATTGTGTGTGTTAAACATGGCGAGCTCCATAAGTCCGGATATGACCGCCATATTATTTTTCACCCGGTGATGTATTTCTGAGATCAATACTTCTTTAGTATGATTGGCTTGTTTTAATTCTTCTTCGGTTTGTTTTAATTTTGTGATATCATATCCACAGCCAACAATGTATTTTTTCCCCTGAAACGTACATCGAACACCAGTTAATAGATAAATGGGTTGTGTGCCATCGGCTGCTTGCATTTTTGCTGTAAATTCGACTTCTCCTTTTTTTATAACCTCTTTTAATTTTTGTTTGATAAGTTTTTTGTCTTCACCGATATAATGATCCAAAAGGTGACCTCTAGCGAATTCTTCAGATGTTCTCCCCAGTAGTTTCTCGAAATTTTTATTCCATCGAATATAATTCCCTTCTACATCAAACATGTAAAATATACCCGGAAGACTTTTAATAACCGCTTCTATAAGATCATTGTTGGATTTGAGATCAATTTCAATCTTCTTACGTTTTGTGACATCTTCTATTAATGAGAGTATTGAGATTACGTTGTTATTTTCATCCCTTAAAATGGAATTATGCCATTCGGAGTAAACAATATTCTTATACTTATCATAAAATTTAAGATTGAATTTGGTACGTGTTTGATTAGTGGTTTTGATTTCACTTATACGGAAATTAACTTGATCAACATCTTCCTGGGAAACTGTCAGGTTGATTAGTTCATTGGGGGTTTTGTTGTAAAAATCATTATAGGAAAATCCATAATTTTCTAGAAATTCATTTGAAAAATTTTTAATCCGGATGTTTTGATCCCATTCTATATACAGGAATGGAGCATTTTTTAAATGATATTTGAACTGATTGATGGATAATTCATGAATTTCTTTAGCACTAATTTTATTAGTTACTGTATTCATAGCGTTAATTATGTAATACTCGCCGTTTTCCTCAAAAGTCTCCGTTACAATATCAACAATGATAATTTCGCCATTTTTTTTCTTGTGTCGCCATAAACCGGCATTATCCAAACCAAAGGATATATTTATAAAATGATCAAGAAATTTTGTGATGTCGTCTTGAGGCAAAAGATCCGGTACCCGTAATTTTAGAAACTCATCTCTTGTATAACCATATAGATTTATAGCTGTATTATTAATATTTATGATTTGGAAGTCATCCAATTTAAAAACCCACATCGGACTGGGATTGGATTTGAAAAAAATATCCTTGTCATAATTCATGTATAAAATGATTTAAGAGATGAAATAAATTAAATAGTGTCACACCGTCCGCATACCTTTACAAAAAATTATATACTATTATAAATAGGAATATATTTTTTACAAAACATTTTATAACTGGGAAAGGTTCAAACCGCTAAAAATAATTATTAGTCAAATCGTGTGAATGACAGCTTATTGTCCTGTAAAATTGAATGTTATTAATGGACCAATGTAATAGCGTTTGTATCATTAAGTGCTGATAGAACTCCGGCATCACGATGATAAATGTCTTTTCGAAATTCAATAGTGCCATTTTTATCGACCCAGCTGGTAAAGTATACAATATAAAGTGCGGGCTTATTTCTGATAATCACCTTAGTCGTTTTACCGGTTTTGATAATTTCCTGCATTTTTTGGATGGTCCAATAGGGATCGTTAAGTAGATATTCAGCCAATTCCAAAGCGTTGCTGACCCGGATACAGCCGGAGCTGAACATGCGCCGGTTTTTTTGAAACAGATATTGAGATGGGGTATCGTGCATGAATATTTTGTACTGACTTGGAAAGATGAATTCCACTCTTCCCAAAGGATTCATAATACCGGGTCGTTGCAGATACAGATAATCCATTGCCGATTGGTTATTCCAATTGATCGTATCGGTTTTAAGCACGGTCCGGTTAGTATCCATGACAATGAAATGCTCTCTTTGTAAATAAGCTGGATTCTTACGAATGAGAGGTAACAGATCTTTTTTCAATACGGTTGGGGGTACGATCCAATCCGGATTAAAAAGGAGATAGGCGATATGTGAGGTCAATACTGGTGTTTTTCGATAATATCGTCCAATAATAATTTTATGCTGACTAATTATTTTCCCATCTTTTCTGATGTAGAGTTTGAAATCAGCGATGTTAATAAACAAATAATATGATCCCAAAGATTCAGGCAGCCACCGCCATCGCTCTAAATTTACTCTAATCTGGTTAATTCGATTTGTTACCGGAATATTCATGGATTCCAGTGTTAATCTTCCGATAATGCCATCGGGATTGAGTCCATTTCTTTTTTGATAGTGAATAACGGAATTTCGTAGTTCCTGATCATAAATAGACGATATAACATTGTTATTATCGATGAGATCACCTGTTATGATTAAACGTTTTGTAATGAGAGGAATTCGATTATCCTGATCTCCGGGATGTATCGACGAACCATATGGTATTTTTTGCCAGCCACCTCGTGTGTCTAAATAACGATATTTCGCTAATGCCTTTTTTAAATCATGGTAGGCCGTTTCCTTAGGTGCAAATTCACTGATCACTTCTGATACCGTTTTCTTTTGAATTTCATTTAGATAAATGACAGGATCAATTGCTGTGGAATCTACCCATCGATTTTTAAGGAGAGAAGTATCTATTTTGCCTGAACTAAGGTGGATGGCATAACGCAAGAAGGCGTCGGTTAACAATATATCGAGTGAGGCCCGTGCATTACTGTTCTTCCTTTTTAAATATTGCTGAATTTCAATAAGATGATAATCAGCCGGATTTAAACCTTCGGAATAAGATTCCTTTAAATAATTGGTAAAATCCCGGATTTTCAGAGGATTATTCCAAATCTGATGGTAGTTATTTTGATGATAGACTTCGGTAATCTTATTCGGGTATATGATAGGGAATTGTCGATCAAGTGCATGAGTAGTTCGTAATTGCTGAACTTTTTGCTTAATGATTTTTTGAATGGGTTTCTGATCCACGAAACCTGAGTGGATTACTAACATTGCAAGTAATCCCCAAAATAAAAAGACTGAATATGTGATGTTACCAGGTTTCATAGTATCTCTCTGTTATAAAATTACAGATTTTTTATGAATCCCGAATCAATATATCTCCACATTATTCAAAGATTAATAATTTCTATGAAAGGAATATGCGAGACCTTCTTTTAATCCAATATCAAAATATCACTTGTACTCCGAATTAAAAGTTTTGATCAACGGTCACTGAATCACCTCACCCGATAATCCTAATAAATAAACGAATCTTCGTCTGGCATCAACCAATTTCCGATTTCTATATTTCCACCTTCTCATCCTAAGATAACATTTGCAGCTTCGGATAGTCATTCGTTAATTATCGTTACGTTATAATTCTATCAATAAAATTTAATCCTGATGAAAAAGACTTTTGCTTCAATAATCCTGGCAGTTTTAGTCCTTACAATTAACTTATCCGCTTACGCTCAATTACATTTACCGTCTATTGAATCCGATAATATGGTTTTACAGCAGAACAGGAGTATTCAATTCCGGGGCTGGGCGGGACCGATACAAAAAATACAAGTAGTCGCCAGCTGGAATAATGATACTTTGAAAACAGTTACGCCATCAGATGCCGAATGGTCTGTTACCTTAAAAACTCCAAAAGCAGGTGGAACCTATCATATCACGGTTATTGGAGATACGACACTGGTTATCCATAATGTATTGATTGGAGAAGTTTGGTTATGTTCGGGTCAGTCGAATATGGAATTTAGTCCGAGCTGGCATCCGAAATATTTCAAGTCAGTGATCGAGAAAGCGCATCATCCTGAATTAAGGTTTTTTAAAGTTGATAAAATGTCAGCCCCGTATCCGCAGAAACTCATTCAGGGAAAATGGCAGGTCTGTACTCCAAAGAGTGTCCGATCTTTCAGCGCGGCCGGTTATTTCTTTGGTCGTGAATTACGAAAAAAACTTAATGAACCTGTGGGATTGATAGAATCGGCCTGGGGTGGAACACCGGTTGAAGCCTGGACGCCGTCTGAAGTTTTTGCACAGCACACCAAACTTGCCGTTTCAGCGGCGAAATTGACGCCCGTTCCCTGGTGTCCGGTAAGACCGTCGGTTACCTACAACGCGATGATTCATCCTCTCGTAAAATATCCGATAGCGGGAGTCATTTGGTATCAGGGCGAAGAAAATACGGCCAATCCATCCACCTACGAAGCGACCTTCAGCGATATGATTCATTCCTGGAGAGGATTATGGCATAAGCAATTTCCATTTTATTTTGTACAAATCGCACCATTCGCTTATGGTCAACCTTACAGTGCCGCTTTGGTCCGCGAAGCCCAATTGAAGACCTGGGAGCATATGCCCAAAACCGGAATGGTCGTCACAACCGATATAACCGGCGACACCACGAATATTCATCCTTATGATAAAATAGATGTAGGAAGAAGACTTGCGGATTGGGCATTGACGAAAACTTATGGAATGAAAGGCATCTCATATTCAGGTCCACTGTACCAATCCATGACGGTGAAAGGGAATAAAACGATTCTTCATTTTAAATTTGCTCAAAATGGTCTTATGAAAAAGGGAAGAGGTCCGCTCAAGGATTTTATGATCGCCGGGGCTGATCATCATTTTGTACCTGCCAAAGCAAAAATTAAAGGAAGTACGGTGGTCGTTTACAGTTCGAGCGTTCATCATCCCGTGGCGGTTCGGTTTGGATTCTCGAACACTGCTGAACCCAATCTCTTCAATAAAGCAGGACTTCCGGCTTCACCATTCCGAACCGATCATTGGAAAGTGGGGAAATAATACTTTGAGTAATGAATATTAGAGGGCTATTCAAAACGGGATAACCACAGAGTGCACAAAGTTATTACACAGAAACAAACACAAAGAAAGTATAGACGTCATGAACCCGAATGATTCACGTAAGCTACAAGAATCAATACGTATCATATTGAAAGAACAATATCTTGTAAAAAATAAAGTTTTCCTCAAATTCGAGGAGTCTAAAAAGAGCTGCGAAATGTTGCCGTACTCTGCGTTTAATTTAAAAATGCTTAATCAATGTACCCTTGTACGTCTCCTTCGCATTTTTAATCCTTGAAAGCTCGGGACACAACAAAATTTCTTGGTGAATAATCCGGGTTAAAGAAACATAATACGGTATAAAAATGTACTTAGAGAACAGTAGATCGATTAAATATAGAGTCTAAGAACATTTAAAGTCAGGAACATTACTTCAATGACGCAGAGTGTCAGCTTTGCCTTGTGAAGCAGAGTAATGAAATGAGATAGGTTTCTTATATCGAAATTTTCAAAAATCTTTCTCAAATCATCAAAGAAGGCTTTGCAAAACCAGGTATTTTGTTCAATATCAAAACCTGAGCGACTTCGGAACCGCAGCATCCCGAATGCTTTCGGGATTCGAGAATTTCGAAGTCGCGAAAATGCAGATATTGGGCAAAAGAACGGTTTTGCATAGGCTTCTCAAAATGAATTTTAAATTTGGCATTCTCGTTACTTATGTCGAGTGTAGTGAATTATCCCAAAAAAGAAATAGAATCTTTTATATTTTCCATATGATTGATAATTAGTTAGCTAAAAAAGTATAGTTATTAATCATAATTTGAGATATCATGTTTTTGTGAAATAAAAGTGAAATGAGGACTATATCATCATCTAAAAGAGAGTTGTTCGTTTTAAATTTAGTCGATGTTATACGTTCTTTTTATCGAGATATTAAAATAAATTGATTAGCGCGTCTCAGCATTGAGATGTGTAAGCGCATCCAGGTAAGAATCATCAACCTGTGAAAAATTATTAAAAAGGAGTATTATCAATGAAGATTCGAGTAGAAGACGCCCTCCAATATCATTCAGGCGGAAAGAGAGGAAAAGTTGAAGTTGTACCGACCAAACCCTGTGTGACTCAAAGGGATTTATCATTAGCCTATACACCGGGAGTCGGTGAGGTTTGCCGGGTTATTGATAAAGATCCAAACGCTGCTTATGAGTACACTTCAAAGGGTAATTTGGTAGCTGTGCTTTCAAATGGCTCAGCCGTTTTAGGTTTAGGAAATATCGGTCCGCTCGCCGGTAAGCCGGTTATGGAAGGAAAGGGCGTATTATTTAAACGATTTGCCGATATCGATGTATTTGATATTGAAATTAATGCCAAAACACCGGAAGAGATCATCACGGTTGCCAAGGCATTAGAACCGACTTTTGGCGGTATTAATCTGGAAGATATAAAAGCACCTGACTGTTTTGTCGTTGAA
>DATFMK010000354.1:0-2572 GCA_035267005.1 Balneolales bacterium | reverse complement strand
TATGGGTTTTAAGTCGTGGCGGCAAAGATACTCTTGATTCGCGCTATCTTAAAGGCAATAGTAGGGTAAGACTTTCTATTTTTAAACTCGCTTCGCGCGGTATTATATCCCGCTCCTTTTTTCATCCCTTACACCCTCATGAGATTAAATACCGTTCTAATAGGCATGTTTTTTTATACTTTTCTGAATATGGAATTAAGTTTTATGATGATGTTCTGAAGTATATTAATAAGTGTGTAATTAACGACTTCCGTGACCTGGCGGAGTATTCAGCGAATAAATACCACTAATATGTTGTATACATAACATCTTTTTTGGGGTACCTATTGACATGTACCCCTTTTTTGTTGTATATTTGTTCCCAGATAACAATTATTAATTTAATACACACTATCATGAAACTAAGCATTAAAATTAAAATGGACAACGCCGCTTTTGATGGCGAAAACTGGACTTTTGAAGCTGAAAGGATTTTAAGAGAATTTACCGATGAAATTTCATTTTCTGGTTTACGTAGTCCGGGAGACACTCAAAGTCTTTTAGATATTAACGGAAATGTAGTCGGCGAAGCAAAACTAATACGATAAAATAGGAGGCTAAAAAATGAAAACAACAGCAACACGACACGAAGTATTACAGGCTATTGACACTGTAAACAAAGACCACGGATATAAGATTTATTTAAACCGTGACGAACAAAAAGGTAAATGGTTTCATTTCACCATTAAATCACCATCAAAGGTACCCGGTGCCCGTACCTCTTCAACTGGTCGTAATCTTGCGTGTGCTTCATGGCATGCACACGGGTATTTATTTGATGAGATTTTTAAACTAAATGAAAGTGCAGTTATTTGGTCCGGTGGTGAGAAAATCACAATTGAGGGCGGCAACTGGCAGGATAGAAACGTAGGTAGCTATATGCACCCGGTTTACTTCAGTGAAACATCTATTTTATAATTAATCCGCGGGCGTGTTTTCTCCGCCCGCACAATACACACTTATTATGATTATAACAGGACAACAAAAAATTATGTTAAATAAGTGGCAGAATGGCCTTTTAAAAAATAAAGACGTGTATAAATTTCTTGCCTCAAGAATAAATGAAATACCTAACGACATAATAAATAACGGAACAGATGAGGAAGCTATTATTTTTTTGTATAAAAAATGCGAAAGTTAGAACTAGCCCACATAAATCTATAAATTTTTACAGCGGGCTACCACATAGTAGAGCAGAGAACAGATTAAGGTTAAATAAAGAAGGCATTATTTAATTACAGATAACAATATTATAAACTTAAAACACACACTTATTATGACACGTACAGAAAAAATTGAAGCTTTTTTAAGCGAGTTAAAAACAGAAATTGACGTTTTGTCAATGGTGGACGTTGATAACATTGAAAGTTATGACGATGTTTACTACCAGATTGAAGAAAATGGAGGGTTTGACGAAGAGATTATCTATTATGCCAACGCAATAGAATATCTGGCAAACAATGACGCTTCATTACAGGAAAGTTGTTCTATAGCCGCTGAAATGGGATACACTACCGAAAATCTAAACTCTGAACTTCTGGCCTCATTACTTTATTCGCAAGAAATAAGAAATGAATTTGAAGAGCTCAGAGATGAGATTGAAGACTTTTTGTCTGAAGTTGAGGACGACGAAGAGGAAGAGGAGGAAGACGACGAATAACAGCTAGGGACAGTCCCGTGAAGGCCGGGACCGGGGATTTTATTCCCCGCTCCGCTTAATGTTGAACTTAAAATTTTATAGTTATGAATCAAAAATTGCATTTATTAGTTAGTAATGATCCCGTGAGGCCGGTCATGAGTAACGCACTCTTAACTAAGGATAATATTGTGGTGTCAAATTTCTTCGCCTTGGTGGCTCACTCTACAAAAGAGGTATTTTCTGAAGAGTTTATTGCTTCAATACCCGATGGTGAATGGCTGGTACCTGAAATCGCTTTAAAGTCCATGAGCGTAAATAAAAGTACCTATTTTATTGAAAATGGAGTATTGAATATCACGAAAAAGACAGGCCAAAAGGAATCTTATAAGTTGTTACCAAACGGCGGAAACGCTGGTAAATATCCACCCTTTGAATATGTTTTGCCAATAGATCCAGAAGAGTACAAACTTGCTCATATTGGCATAAATCCAAAGCTTTTATCCAATTTACAGGATGCTATAGACCCCTACTCTTCCGGCGTTGCTTTATACTTTATTGGTGAGAAAAATAACGCAATCATTGTAAAAACATTGGGGAGCTCTTTAAAAGAGTATAAGGCTATTATAATGCAGGTGCAATTTGAATACTAAGCCGGTGGCCAGTCCGGATAAAATTGCGAGCCGGGGGCTTCGGTCCCTGTAAACAAACCAAAAATTACAGATCATGAAAACACAAATTTACATTTCAGGCCAGGTGGGGAGTGCTTTTACTCTTTACTCTAAGATAAACAGCAGTGTAAAATTCGCTGATGATTTTGAGGTGAGAAAAGACTTCTTTAATTATCGCCTTATATTCAAGACGAAAAAATTAGCTGTAGATGCTCTGGCAGGAGCT
>DATFMK010000353.1:0-7758 GCA_035267005.1 Balneolales bacterium | reverse complement strand
AAGAGAAAAATACTTATTCAACATATTCAGATATGTTTCATGCGCATTTTTCTCTTCGCCTTGATCACGACAAAATTTCTTGGTGAATAATCCGGGTTAAAATAATTTTCTTTGCATGAAAATATTATATCATGTATTTATGAATTATGCGCCTGTCGGACAACGTTTAATCTGATATGAAAATCCTGGGTTCCGGCTTACAGTAATCCGCAGGTAGTAGACTGGATGTTTCGTCAGCGTAAAACACTTGATAGAGCTTTTGAATAATAGAATGCTATGCAAAGCCTTCTAATACCCAATATTAAATTCACAGCTTATTGAATCAGATAAATTCTTTTTGTTAAAAAATGAATTATATGGATAATCAAATCACCAGAGGACAATTTCTTAAAACACTTGCAACGGCAAGCATGGGCGCCCAATTTGCGGGTAGTCCTTTTGTAGCTGAGGCCAAGGTTAAAAATACTGATAATCAAAGGAATGAAAGTGATTTCCCTGTACGGGGATTTCATATTGATCTTCGATCGGAAGTGATGACCATCAGTGCCTTGAAAGAATTTGCAAACGTCCTGGCATCTCTGGGAATCAATACAATCGTGATGGAATATGAGGCAACTTATCCTTATAAAAACAATCTTACCTTACGGAATAAAAATGCTTACAGCAGGGAAGAGATTAAAGATTACATTACGCATTGTTCGAAGCTGAATATTGATGTGGTCCCATTGCAGGAGAGTTTGGGTCATGTCCAATACATTCTGCGTCACGACAAATATGCCGATTTACGTATTTCCCGGCAAATATTGTCCCAGGTTGATCCATTAAATAAAAAGGCGATTCAATTATTTAAGGAATTGATTGGTGATATGATATCTTTGCATGATTCTCCATATGTTCATATTGGCGGAGATGAAGTACGACATCTCACCAACAAAAAGTTCCATTCTTATGTTGAAAAGCACGGGATATCAAAATTATATACACAGTATATGAAGCAAATTTGCCAGATCGTGATCGATCATGGCAAGACTCCTCTTCTTTGGGCTGATATGATATTGAAGCATCCTGAAGCGGTCGAGGATCTTCCAATCGATAAAGCCATTTTTATAGACTGGAATTATGGCTGGAATATCAACATGTTTGGAAATATATCGGCTTTACAAAAGAAAGGGTGTACATTTTGGGGCGCTCCGGCATTGCGAAGCTCACCTGATAATTATTTCATCACCCGGTGGGAGAAGCACTTCAACAATCTCAGAGATTATATTCCCTATTCCAGAAAATCGAATTATAAAGGGATGATTATGACTTCATGGTCGACATCCGGGATCTATGGTTACAAATGGGAGGATAACGACGGACAATTGCTTGAAATGTTTCCTATTCGTAATGTGTATCCTTTATCAGGCTTTCATATTCTCGTGGAAGCGTTTGCAAAATCATTGCAGGAGGATAAGTCCCTCAAACCGCAAGAGTTTGTAATGGAATATGCTCAAAAGCGCTATGGTTTAAATCGGTCTGATGCGGAAAAACTTTGGACATATTTTGCTCATAAACAAATATTGGTTAGAGAAGGCCACCCGGATAACCATCAATCTATTTCCCAGCTTGTACAGAATTTTGGCGCTATTAAGCAAAAAATCGATGAAATCAAACCCCAACAAAATATCAAAGAGTTTGAGCATTTTAAACTTATGGCGGCTATTCGTGAATTTTATTTACAAGGTCTGGAACTTCAGGAAATGATGGATTCTTATGATGGGAAGCGGGAGAATCGCAAAAAAATCCAGGCTCGAATAGGGGCATTATCAAACAACTCTGAGATTCTAAATAAACGCTTTATCGCATTAAATCATGATTTCCTAAAAAATCCAGAATTGAAAAGATTGAATGATTTACGAAATGAAAGATTACATAATCTTAAAGAGAGATATGATAACTTCATTTTCACTTCAAAATATGGAGAAAGCACTTTATGAAATCTGAAATCTCAGAGGAGAGGATTGATAAATTACTCGTTAAGACATATGAAGATTCCGAAAAAATGGGATCTGCTGCGGCCGACTTTGTCGAAAGAAAATTGGTGAATACGATTACTCAGAATGGAAATGCCAATTTGGTACTAGCCACCGGGGCCTCTCAATTCTCATTTTTAAAATATTTAAAGGAGAAAGCAACTATAGACTGGAAAAAAATCACTGTTTTTCATCTGGATGAGTATGTCGGCATCAGTAAAAAACACCCGGCTAGTTTTCGCCGATATCTTGCAGAGCGTATTTTAAATGAAGTTCAGCCCCAAAAAATACACTATTTAAATGGTGATGCGGGACATATAGAAATGGAAATCAAGAATTACGAGAGATTACTCAAAAATCATCCGACTGATGTAGCCTGTATAGGGATTGGTGAAAACGGACATCTCGCATTTAATGATCCGCCGGTTGCTGATTTTAAAGATTCGAAATGGGTTAAAATAGTTGATTTGGATCAGCAATGTCGTCAGCAACAAGTAGGGGAAGGCTGGTTTGCAACGATTGATGAAGTTCCAAATCAGGCTCTTTCATTGACGATTCCAGCGATCATGAATGCAAAAGTTATTAGCTGTGTCGTACCGGATAAAAGAAAAGCCGAGGCCGTTCGCAATACTTTAAGAGGACCGATAACCACGGAATGTCCGGCATCCATTCTTAGAAGACATCCGAATACCGTTTTATTCTTAGATGAAAATGCGGCGTCTGAATTATAATCTGAATGTAATTTTAGGGATTTGATGACTGACTCAAAAACTGCAATTGATATAACTGTTGTGAGCGGCAGAAGCCTCACAGATGATTGTATTTTAGAGCTCGAGATCGATAATGGAATTATCACCAAAGTCACAAAAAAAGAAGTAAAGGGTTCGGAGCAATTACCATATATCGCACCGGGACTCATTGATAATCAAGTAAATGGCTTTAAAAATGTTGATTTTACGGATTTCGGGTTAACGGTTGAACAGATTCAATTTGTTACCAAAGAATTATGGAAGGAAGGGATCACTTCCTATCTGCCAACGATTATAACCTGTGATCCATCTATCCTTAAATCAAATCTGAAAACTTTTGCCGAAGCTTTAAATAACCCACAAATTGGTAAGTCAATTCCGGGAATACATTTAGAGGGACCCTATATAAGTCCATTAGCTGGATTTCGGGGAGCTCATAATAAAAAATGGACAAAAGAACCGGATTGGAAGGAATTTAATGAATTTCAAAAGATCTCAGGAAACAATGTAAAACAAATAACATTAGCTCCGGAACGGAAGGGTGCTCTGGAATTCATTGAGAAAGCAAATAAACGGCAGGTTGTTATAGCTATTGGTCATCATAATGCAAGTGCCAATGTTATTCATCAGGCAGCAGAAGCAGGCGCGACAATTTCGACACATTTAGGAAATGGCTGTGCCAATAAGATTGATCGTCACCATAATCCTATTTGGCCTCAGCTTGCCGAGGATCGATTGATGGCCAGTATTATCACGGACGACTTCCATCTCACACAAGAAGAAATAAAAACGTTTTACAGAGTAAAAGGTCATGATCGGTTAATCCTCGTTTCAGATATGACTAAACTTGCCGGATTACCAGCCGGCGATTATATGTGGAATGGGAAAAAGGTTAATTTGAATCGTTCTGGAAAAATAACGTATCCCGAACAAAATGTGCTGGCAGGATCTTCTGCGACGCTAAAAAATGGTATTCCGAATATGATACAATTTTCAGGATGTCCGATTAAGGAAGCATTTCAAATGGCAACAAAAAATCCTGCAAAATTAAATAGTTTGGATGATCGGGGTGAGCTGTCCGTCGGAAAACGAGCAGATTGCATACTATTCAATTATGATGGAAATGAGATTCAAGTAGTTCAAACCATTGTCGATGGGAAATTAGTATATGACCAATCTCAAACGGATAAATTTGAGAACTAAAATCCAACAAAAGTTAAGTACCGTAAAGCGCTATCGATGCTATTAACCCCGTTTACTGGAATGTATAATCCGGATTTCCAAAATGTTTCAACATCCGATAATGAGAGCGAACCGCAGATCGGAAAGTCTCATGATGATTATAGGGAATTCCAAATTCTTTAGCTGTTTTCTCAACAATAGGACTTATTTCCGGGTAATGAATGCTGCATATTTGTGGAAAAAGATGATGCTCAATTTGATAATTGAGTCCACCGATATACCAAGACAGCACTTTATTTTTTCGTGCAAAATTTGAGGTCGTCAGCATTTCATGAATGACCCAGTGATTTTCGATTTTATCATTAGTATCCGGCAGAGGATAATCGGTACCCTCAACTACATGAGCGAGCTGAAAAATAATGCCTAATATGAGTCCGCCCGTCAGATGTAACGTAATAAAACCAATAAGTAATTGATACCAGGTGATATTCAAAAAAAGTAAAGGCAGAATCAAGGTATAGGTATAATAAAACGCTTTAGTCGTAAATAGGATGGCCCATTCTTTCTTTGGATGTTTCTTGTTTTTATATGGACCCAATTCAGATTGGAAAAAGTATTTATAATCTTTAATGAAAACCCAAAAGAATGTAGCCAAACTGTAGGCGAAAAAAGCGAGAATATGTTGAATACGGTGTATCTTTTTGTATTCAGAATGGGGGGAGAGACGTATAAAACCGGCGACTTCAAGATCTTCATCATGACCTTGAATATTTGTGTACGTATGATGAATGATGTTGTGTGTTATCTTCCAGATATAGCCGTTAGCGCCAAGCAGATCGAAACTAAGTCCAAGGATGGTATTGATGGATTTGTGAGAAGAATACGCTCCATGTAAAGCATCATGGGAAACAGAAAATCCTATGCCAGCCATGCCAATTCCCATAACAATCGTTAATAACCACATTACTGCCAGCGAAAACCAACCTGACATGATGAGAGCGTAAGAGCCCAAGTACAAAGTGAAAAGAACAATGGTTTTAACGACCATGGAAGTTGTTGCATTCTTTGAAATACCATTTTTTTCAAAATAAGAATGAACACTCTTTCTTACGGCACGACTGAATTCTTTATCCAGCTTATTATTAAACGTGACTTTCTGCAAATTGCCTATCCATTTTATGATTGATCTAATGTATTCCCCTGTGAATAGCTTTATGAGAATGCTGTACTTTTGAACTTACTAAGCACTTATAAAGTATACAAATATATATAATAACTCATTGCTCAATTTAACTTACGATATCTTGTTGACTTTCCAAATTAGATTGGAAATTTAGATCGAATCAGTATAAAGATTCGTTATCAAACTAAAGGTTGGATACAGTCGTTTTGGACGATACCATATACGGCGGTATCCTCAAAAATATTCCGTTTTTTCATGTGGGATTTCATTGCCTCCTGATATTCCATACCGATTTTATTAAGAACAGCTCCGGAGGCAGGATTCCGTACGTAATGAAAGGCATAAATACGCTTTAATCCCATTTTATGGAAACCGTAATCGATCACGGCCAAATTTCGCAGTTTTTTTTAGTATCCTCTAAATCGAGGATCGGTTTATATTTTATAAGTTACTTTATTTACAATAGGATACGTATTGCTTCTTATTGATTACGTGATTAATTCGGGTTTAAGTCATTACGAATGTCTTTTATCCATTGTTCAGCTATACCGGTTTCATAGGTATGGGGCACACTCAGTGTATTATCAGCAATATTGAAATCCCCGGCGAGTTTCTGTATGAACGAAACATCAGAAGAAGTAAAATCCCTTAAAATTAATTGTTCAGTTCTGATAATAGAATGTTTTTTCATGCGGATTGATACAATTAATGATGAAAATAGACTTTGTCAATTTTGTTAATCAAATAATTCTCCATCGCATGTTGTTCTGCAATATTCGGATGCCCGATCGTTTGTTTATAGGGCACATCGAGATTATAAATTTTATGGAAGCCATCTTTTCTTAAATCATTCACCGCTTGTTTAACATATCCTGGCCATGGTGATCCTTTACTGGTGATATCCATATTACCCAGCATGCAAATGTAAGTGGCCTTGGGATATTCTTTTAGCAGCGATTTGACAAAATGGACATATGCCTGAATAACCTGTTGTTTCGACGGTGGATTTTTCTCCCTTGCTACCAGCCATTTATCATTCTGAAAAAGATTAATCACCACAATATCGGGCGTCCATTTCGAAAAATCCCAATGGCTGTGTGAATCATTCGGATTGAGACGATCGTACATTTGCGGCATGACCAGCGGAAACCAGCTTTTAGTGATCCCGATACCACTTCTTGAAATTGCACGGTAGGTTGCGTTGAAATGTCGTGCCGTCATCGCATCGTAAGTGTCATAATTATCCATTACCGAAGCACGGGCTTCATTTTTCCTATTTTGGGATAAGACACCATAACCTGAGGTAATGGAATCACCATAATAAGCGATTTTCAATTTATGATGAATATCAGGTTTGAAGACCGTAGCTTTTTTGCCAATTTCGATCCCGTCGAATTTAGTTCCCAGCCATGTAGGATCGGTACGACGAAATATTTGAATAGTATGGCGGCCGGGGGTAAGATGATTCGAAATCAGATAAATGTGTCGCCCCTTCTTACAAGCAATGACATGCTTTTGGGATCCGTCTCGATCAACAATGACATCAAAATAATTATTTCCTTTCGCATCATCGAGAATGACCGCAACTTTGGTTCCTGTGAAACTTATCGTAGCAGAATTCCCGGCCCAATAAAAAATTGGTTGAGCGGGGTTCGAAAAATTTATCCTGCCAGCATACACTAAATCTTTATTAGCAGGTGATATTTTCTTGAACTGAAGATGCTGGGCATAAACCGGAGATTGGATTAAACACAGTAAACAAATTAAAACAGGAAATAATTTTATAAATTTACGGTGATAACGGTTTTTCTTTTTTGAAATGAGTGTCATGGCATTATTTTATATAATCTATTCAATTGATTGTAAATCAGACGATAACAAGTAATTTCATTATTGACAAATAAAAAAAGATGATGGACCAGAGACCATTGAAAGACGACAGTATCTTATTATGACGTCATTCCGGGCCCCGACCCGGAATCTCGCGGATTAAGGCAATGGATGTTTTTGGAATGCGAGCTGAATAGTGGTTTTTAAGTAAAAACTACGGATTGTAAACGGCATCAACGTTTTGGTTGGATCCTGAATTAAATTCAGGAAGTCGTCTTTTATGGGTGGAGAAAATGCTCAAAGCTTAATTTAAGTTTAATAGTCAATCACCCCATCAAGTCGTCATGCCCGACCTGAAGGGGTATCCATTGTACGTTGATAAGGTCTAAAATCAATGAATAAAAAGTCGGCATCCATACTCAGTCGATGTCATTCCGGCCCCCGATCCGGAATCTGGCGATAACAGGCAATGGATATTATTTAAGATGAATGCTGCAGATTGGTTTATACAAGAAAGCTGTGGATTGTAAACAGTGTCAACGTTTTGGTTGGATCTTGAATTAAATTCAGGATGACGTCTTTTTTCCTTTTTTTCAACTTAACCCGGATTATTCACCAAGAAATTTAGTCGTGATCAAGGCGAAATTAAAAATGTTATGTATTATTTATTGTAGTATACGTGAATAATGCGGGTTAATATTTAATACTCAACACTCACGTGTCATATCTATTCGGATCAATTAATGGATGGACCAAATGGGATTTTCCCCGGGTTATTAAATCGGCTACAATTTGGCCA
>DATFMK010000352.1:0-8672 GCA_035267005.1 Balneolales bacterium | reverse complement strand
GGATTATTCACCAAGAAATTTGGCCGTGCTCTTTTTAGTGTTCTCAAAATCGAGGATCAGTTTATTTTTTATAAATGCTTTAATTAACAATATGATATATGTTATTTCTTATGGGTTACGTGAATAATTCGGGTTGACACTGACTTATTACTCGTTGTAGTGACTCCATTGTATTAAAAACGTGTTATTCGGTGTTTAAAACAGGATTAAAATTTTTTTGAATTTTTTTGTAAGGAATTGTCTTTTTAATAGTCCTCTTAAGTGACTGCTCGTTAATGAATAACGTAACGATTAGTCAAAACGAAGTGTGGAAACTGTGATGATATTCAAATAGGGGAATTTTTTCATTTTGGGAGAATATAGTCACAATGGTTAAATCAAATGAGAGACTATGAAACAGATAGTTAGCATAATGGGAGGGGGGATCCTTATCCTTTGTTTTTTGTTCCCGGTATATGGACAAACTCCGAACATTTGGATCAATGAAATTCATTATAATAATGCCGGCAGCGATACCGCTGAGGGGGTTGAAATAATAACTCCAGATAAATTTAAGGATTACACCGAGCTCACCTTATCTTTATACAATGGAAGTGATGGCAAAGTTTATGATTCCAGAACGCTTGACAGTTTTACGAAAGGGGACGTCTCAAACGGGTTCCAAATTTTCTATAAGATATTTCCAAATATCCAAAATGATATGGAAGGAATGTCGCTATCTTATGTTAACCCATATACCGGTAAGCAGATCTTAATTCAGTTTATAAGTTATAATGGTACCTTTAAAGCGATGGATGGTCCGGCTGCAGGAGAGACAAGTAAGGATATCGGCGTTACAGAAAGTAATTCAACTCCAATCGGTGTGTCTCTTCAGTTAACCGGATCAGGTAATAAATATGCCGATTTCAATTGGCAACAGGATAAATCGCAAAATTATGGCTCTTTAAATAGCGAACAGTCGTTCACATCTTTCCAACCTCAAACGGCTCCAGATGCCTGGATTAATGAGATCCATTATGATAATGATGGTCCGGATACCTTAGAAGACGTCGAAGTTATTGTCCCCACAAGTTTCAAGAATCTGGATAATCTTATTTTAAGTCTTTACAACGGGAGTGATGGCAAGGTCTATTATACCAGTAGCTTATCCGATTTCAGTATAGGAAAAGTATACAAGGATTTTGCTATTTATTACAAATACATAAAGGATATACAAAACGGTTCACCGGATGGACTAACATTAGCCTACTACAACCCGAATTCAGGGAGTAGTATTTTACAATTTTTATCCTATGAAGGGACATTTGATGCGATTGATGGCATAGCAAAAGGACTTACAAGTCAGGATATAGGGGTGGAAGAAAAGGCCTATTCAACAAAGATTGGCCAGTCGCTTCAGCTTAAAGGGAGTGGTAATAAATATAAAGACTTCAAGTGGGATCAGCCTAAAGAAGCCACGACTGGTGATATAAATGATCATCAAAGTATACAAATGAGTGATGGTTCTGTGACGATAGGAATGACGATAAAAGGTCAAGCAGGGTGGAGGATGTTATCGGTTCCGGTTAATGGTCTGAAGATGGAAGACATTGCAAAATTAACCCCGATTCAGGGTTATAATGGACATAATCCGGGAGCTGTGAAGAATTTTTATGTTGGTTATGATGGAATAACTTTTGTGGCTCCAAATGATCTGACCGGTACGCTAACAGCGGGACAAGGCTATATCCTTTATTTCTACAATAATGATTTATCAGGTAGTAAAAAATTACCCATTAATCTTGTAATGAAAGGAACTCCAAATGCACAAGATGTAACGATTCCCGTACATAATAATGGTAATTGTTGGAATTTAGTCGGAAATCCTTATCTAAGTTCGATCAATATAAGTAGTGTCATTGTTAATGGTGGTGCATTAGCAAGTGGGGTAGGTCAAATTTGGGATGCAAATAGCGGCTCCTATATAACCACAACGACCAATAATGGCGAAGTTGCCGGTGCCCAGGGATTTTTTATTCAAAATAATAATGCGACGAGTATAACGATACCTGTTTCCGCCAAATCGAATCAAACAACCTTTTATAAAGGTATTCAGAATAGTAATGATGAAAGAATGATTCAATTACAGCTTAAAACCGAAAATCCGGATGATGGGGCTACCACTACAGATAAAAACATCGTTCTCTATTTCAACAAAAAATCAAATCCGGGTTGGGATTATTATGATGCTATCAAACTAACGCCTTTAACGGCAAGATTCGCAACTCTGTCATTTGAGGGAACGAAAAATGGTCGTCATGTCGCATTAGCACAGGATGGTCGTGCCTACGATTTAACGAAACCGCAAGAATATAAATTGGAGATGAATATATCCCGGCAATATGGCCATTTCTCTATAAAATGGCCGGTTTGGAAAAATATTCCATCAAACTGGTCCATTTCCATGACGGATAATAAAACAAATCAAAAAATAGATATGAGGACGGATACGCTTTACTCATTTAACGTTTCCAAAACAGAAATACAGAATAAAAGTGTTGAAAGCAGTATTCATCAATTACCGACTACAATGGCAGCTACCGGTAAAGCACGTTTTGAAATTACGATAACCCCAAAAGATTTGACGGCGATTTCTAATAAAGACAAACTCGGTGTTCCCAATCATATCAAATTATTTCAAAATTATCCTAACCCCTTTAATCCAACCACACAAATTGAATATAGCCTGCCAAAGGCCGCAGAAGTCTCATTAAAAATTTATGACATCCTTGGGAGACAAGTCGCAGTATTAGCGAAGGGGACCAAAAAAGCTGGCAATTATCGTATAACCTGGAATGCCTCAAATATGGCAAGCGGTATCTACATTTATCAGCTAAAAGTTGATGATGTCATAAAATCTCGAAAGATGCTTCTACTTAAATAAGAACCTAAAATTACAGGAGGGTCGTTTTGAATAAACTTATTACATTATGCTTCACAATTCTAATTATCGTGATATTTGCGCATATTGCCCATGCTCAGTCTTTACCACCAGCTATGCTTAGTAAACCGGCACAATCTGCACCTATTGATGGCGGTATCAGTATTATGATTTTTGCAGGTGGAGCTTATGCTATAAAAAAATTACGTGAGAAATGAGGAGGATTATACGATACCGTCTTTTTCTCAATATCTTCCTCATCGGGTTTTTAATCCTTAAAATTATGATTATTTCATCAAGGTCATCTTTTTTGTAAAAGATTGACCGGATCCCAGATCCAATCGATAAAAATAGATTCCACTGGGAAGATCACCAGCATGAAAAGTAACCATATGTTGTCCCGCAGGTAAAGGTTTATGATTTATCAGACTTGCCACCTTTTGTCCTAAAATATTATACACTTCGAGGGTTACCGATTCCTTGACAGGCAAGTTAAATTGTATGTTCGTAGACGGATTAAAGGGGTTGGGATAATTCTGACTTAAATAAGGTTGCTGCGGTATTCGAGGCTGGTTCGTATGCTGTATAGCTAATGTGTGATCAAAACGAAATCTGGCAAATACCGGATAATGATCGGATGTGGTTGTAGAGTAATCGACAATATATTCAGGTTTGACGACTTGTTGCGTATTCGTATAAAACACGGGATATAATTCATTAGATACCGTTATATGATCTATCATATCAGAATAAGCGGTCGTAGAAGCTTCATTTCGTTTACTGAGCAGACGGGTAATGACTCTGTAATATGAAGAGTCTGCCACAAAATTGTTATATGGCGAAGGATCGTTATTAAAAATCGATTGATCTACATCATCATTATAATCACCCATAATGATGAGATTCTGAGTCTTCAGATTATTATCCAGATAAGTTTTAAACTCCTTAGAGGCATTTATTCGGCGATCGTAACTCGTTTGATCGCTCATAGCCTTTGCATGAATATCAAATGCATGTATTTGTTTAGTTATCCCATTAATAGTTGCATTGAAGGTAAACTCAAAAGGTGGACGACCATTAGCCCAATAATAATCCCAATTTGAGTAACCGGCAGGTTCTATAAGCTGAGATGATATCGAATCGATCGTCGCCGCTTTATAAATAAATGCCGTTTTTTGTGTTTGTGAATAATGGGCCTCAAAACCATGATATCCGGGTAACAGACTTAATAACTTTTGGAAAGCAATGGAATTACTTACCTCTTCCACTGCGTATAAATCGGCATCAATTTTTTTCAGAACAGAGGCAACATTTGCAATTTGTAAACTATCGTTAGCCGGACCATGACTGGCATTGCCAAACCATTCCAAATTCCAGGTGGCAATATCAAAAGTCTCTTTTAGTGGAACATCAGAACCAGCAACCGGAAATGGTACTGCTCCCGCATCTTCCATATTACGGGGCATTATTTGATATGTATGGTCATACTCGCTGACGACTCCGGTAATATTCACTGGAGTCGTTGGAATTTGAGAACCATTTATATCGGTATTGTTATCAATTCTTACAATCGCAGAGCCAAAGGCATCAGAGACAGGATAATTTTTATCGATGCTGAAGGTTCCTTTCGATGAGTAACTGGCATTTTTAATGGCAACAAGCTGGCCTTCATAGGCTTCCGAGATTTGATTAAGGGTAATCTCTTTCGGTTTAACGATATTCGTCTCAGGATAAACGGTATACGAAATGTTGGTGAGCTCCAGGAGTGAGTGGAATTGAGAAAGCTGACCGGTTACGACGAGAGAATCTCCGATCGAAATTTGAGGGTATAAATTATTTGATGAATCATAAATAGCGATTCCAGCAGAAGTATCCTGAATAAAAGCTGGTCCGCCAAATTGATCGGATACCGTTACTCTTCCTGCAACTGTCACCTGGTTGCCAACCGCTTGTTTCCTTGCATCTGAGATTGTAATAATCTGACTGGTAATCGTATCGGAATGCTTATGCTGAAATCCTGTTGCATAGGCAGCGGGTGAAAAAAAGGTTGATAATATAATTAAAAAAGAAACTGTAACGCTCTCGATCATATAAACATAGATATAAATAACGTTAATAAGATTATTGGAAGGCTTTGTAAAACCAGGGATTTTGTTCAAGATCAAAGCTTGAACGACTTCGGAATCCCAGCATATTAGCCATATGTGAGGATTTCAAAGTCGTGAAAATGAAGATATTGGGCAAAAAAACGGTTTTGCATAGTTTCCTATTGCTAATTTTGCAAATTAATATATACAATTAACACGTTGATGGTATTAATAAATTGTTATAAAGTTTATTATCTCTTTGTTAATAAATCTTAATGAGATATTCAGGTCTTTTTAAACCATCCTGTTAAACTAAAACGATTCCGTTTAGCGGGTAACACTTCATGATAAATCAGATCACTTCTAAAACAAACAAAAGTTCCCAAAGTGGGATCGATATCGATATAGCTTTCCTTTTCATCCTGGGTCATATAAATACGAAGTTGTCCGCCATCTGATGTTTGCCAATCTTCATTGAGATATAGAATACATGAAATGAACCGTTCTTTAAAATTTTTAAATTGATCTAAATGTTTTTTATAAAATGATCCGTGAGGGTATACGGCAAAATGGGCCTCAAAATCATTGAGACCAATATAAAATGTACTATTCAAGATTTGTCGGAGACGTTCCATTTCATCCCAATATATTTTTTGTAGTTTGGTTAACGAATCTTCGTCAAGCCATAAAACATGATCTGAACGGATTTCCGGTCTGTGTTTTCGGTTTTCTCCGGAACCCACAAGGGCTTTGTGGAATTCACCGTCCTGCCAAAGTTCACGTTCTTCCTCAATTAAGGCATGCAGAAAGTCGTCTTCTATAAAATGACTTTGAACCGACCAGCCCTGATCGGATAAATCGTTAATAATCTTGTTGTATAACTTTCTCATAAATGGGCAAAAGAACGGTTTTGCATAGTCTTCAAATGATTAAATGATGTCTCAAAGATAACGAATTATATAACGGAATAAGTGTAGGCCAAATATTTTGTGGATAGTGCAAAAAGAAAGATCAATTGACCAGAGGTACACAAATATCAAACATGATTCTTATCTGAAAAAACAGAAGTTATTGTTAAAAAAATCGAAAACGGTTTAAAAATTAAATAAATTCGTGATTAAAATATTATGACAAGTATAATTCGTTTTTGTAATAAATGTAATTTTAAAACGTAATTTAAACAGTGTTATTAGATGAGATTTCTGAAAAATAACAAATATATAGATTTCAAGAGGAAAGTAGTTTTCAATAGATATTTATAGCAGGCCTTGCAGGACCAGGGCTGTTGTTCAAGATCAAAGCTTGAGCGACTTCGGAACCGCAGCATATTAGCTATATGTGAGGATTTCGAAGTCACGAAAATGCAGATATTGGGCAAAAGAATGATTTTGCATAGCCTTCTTATAAACTATAGAATAATAATAATGAATCTGCTTAGCTATTGATATTGAGTAATTTGTATTATTTAAAATGGAACTTGTCAGATTTGCAGATTGATTTACAAAAAGATAAAAAGAGATAACGTTATCAGAAAGGGCTTATAATGAAGTTGGATGAATGTTTAGCAAGTGATTTCCAGAGAAAAATTCAATTAACTGAGGATATGGTTCATGAAGTTGAAGAAACACAACCTCAAAAGGCTTCAGAGTTACGTAGTCAATTATATGCGATTCAGGTTATTTTAAATGAAATAGAAGACGAGTACGTAGAACTTCATTCACAAGTAGTCTAATTATGATTTCCGTTGCATAAATTAAAAAAGCCACATGTGTGGCTTTTTTAATTTCATTATAAACATAAATCAGGCATCGCCGTTTCTCTTCAAATCTTGAATTTCGAGACGAACTTCTTGTGCCAGATTTTTGAGTTCTTGAAGTGATTTACGAGCGCGAGTTCCCGCTGTTTTATTACCTTTGTTGTAGAATTTGTCTAAATCAGACTCCATGCCTTCTACCAAAGATTTTAAATCCTCATATCGACTCATTGTAGACTCCATTAATTATAATTAAGGTTAAATATTTACATAGAAAAAAATGAACAGTACGTATCCTGTCACTTACTGCACAATCGAATCTACTTATAAGAGTAGGTCGTGTCAAGAGAAAAATCGCATTATACGGTAAAAAAAGCCATTTTTTACATTTGTGATCTACAATTTAATTCGTTATGCAGATGGTTATTACTAAATTATGGTTCAAAAATGATTTTTGTAAACTTACTATTATCAGGTACTTTCATAAAACTTCTTGAAGTTACAAGATTGAAAGTTTTATTTAAATCGGTGAGATCATTGGGTACATGCTCATTTTTAAAATTTTCATCTAAATCATTCCAATTCAGGCGCTCAGGAAGATCATTTTTGATCATAACTTCGTCTTCCTCACTTTTTTTGAATGCGAATAACTCTTCAAAGTCCAACTCACTTTGTAAACTAACAGCAAGTTTTGTCAATGGAAAAGCCTGAGGAGATTTCGAGTTTTTAATGTGGATTAGATTGGAAAGTACTAAAAAAGTTTGTCCGGGTATGGAATCAAAAAATGACTTTTTGATAGTTAACTGGTCGGTGTCAGAATCGTAACTAATAATTTCTTTTTGATATCCGTTGACGCCAATGGCGGGAACACCTGAATCCGCTAAAAGTGCTATTAAGCGAGTATTTAATTCCCGTGTACTTCGAAACCGGGCATCTTCTCTCATCACACCCGTCTGGATGATTCGATCGGTGTATGCACTGTCTCCATGCAATATAATACCTTTAACATTTCGCTGCCTTGATATAGCATCAGCAAATGCTTTGAGAAAGAGATTGTTGTCCAGATGATCATGATCCAATACAGCGATATAATTCATTATACGTTTTTTAAAATTCAAAATATTCTGGTTCTATCATTTTGAAAACGATAAGAAGCAACACACATTATGTGAATTCCTTGTTAAGATAAATTTATTCCGAAATCTTTTTTAAATATTTGGTTTGGAAAGAATAAGGTAATAGCTGTGAAATATCGTGATACGAATGTGAATGATTCGCATGATACAGATAAACGGGTTTATTGGGCATCTGCTCGTTTATTACTTGCCGGCATGCTCCACAGGGGCTGCTGTATTCTCCATATTTAGTGTGAACGTATAGTCGTTTAAATGTTCGATAACCCATTGCTATCGCTTTTGCTATCGCTAAACGTTCTGCACACAATCCCAGTGACCATTCGCTGCATTCTGCATTAACACCAGTAATAAATCCATCTTCAACTTCCAAAATAGCAGAAACGGGAAAGTTCGAGTTAGGTACAATAGCAAAATCCAGCAGCTGTATCAGTTGATCGGTTATATCAGATTTTAGAGAAAGGATTTTATGATACCTATCTTTTTCCGGCGGAGAATCCTCAATGATAATTGTTAGATTATATTCATCCTCCCAAAAATTGAGAATATGTCGGTTCTCTTGATAATTTTTCGGTATAATTAACTTGACGGGCCTGTCTTTCTCACTCAGGCAAGTAAAAATTGCAGACTGACTTGCCTGAATGGTTTCGGGAAAGGAAATATTTTCAACCCTTACCCCGGTGTAGAAGAGACCACTTTCGCCTTCCACAACACAAGCTTCCGATTTACCTGAATAAGGTGTGTAAGAGCAGTCTCTTAATGCATTCCAATTCATGCTT
>DATFMK010000351.1:0-2047 GCA_035267005.1 Balneolales bacterium | reverse complement strand
CCTAATGCAGAACCCGGGGAAATGGCATTAAATCTAATGGCTTAAATTTGCAGCTAAAAAGTGTTTCATTTTTAGCCTTATTTGGGGCTAAAATTGCCTGAAAAGGGGTCAAAATAGGGGATTTTGCAACACCTGGAGTCGGCTATGGATTCAATCTTGAGGTAAAGTGGAATATATGTAATTAAAACGGAGGTATGCGGGCGGACTCACTCACTCGGTTGGGAATGAAACACAAACTTGGCGACATAATACATTTTTATGGGTATGCCGAAGATCTTGCGAGACTGAGGTGTTTGCGAGTTTAATTAGATATTAGTTTAATAATTTAAAATAGGTTATGAGAGCTAAATTTGGGAATTTTGACTTTTTACGAGATTGTCAATATTTGGTTCCTGATATTATCAATTTTACCTTTTAACCGTTTATTTCTCTTGGATTCATCGGCTATACGGTTATGCATCATGGTGATTAACGCGCCACTGACCCCACCGAAATATCCGCCCAAATCTTTACAGGTAATTCCGGTCATATCCCGCGCTATAAAAATCGCAACTTCGCGGGCTTTATTTTTTTTGCGCCCTTTTGTTATTATCTGCTCCTGGTTGCAGCCAAACTCCTCGCAAACCGCATTCGCGACCCTTTCAAGCGGCACTCTTGGTTTGAGTTTCTTTAATTGAGGAATCTCTTTTTCATCTTGCCTGCCGGATAAAAAATTGTCTTTTATCCAATTTACAAAATCAGAGTCTCCCAGGATAAAGCCTTCGGTGACCATCCTGTTCGGATTTTCAAGGGTCTTTATATCGACACCCTCGACAAAGTCTTTGTAATTTCGTTTGGCTTCCTTTTTACTCTTACCAAAATTGGACAATAACCAATTGATTTCGAGAAACTGCGGCACCTTAATTTCGCCAATAAAAGCAGAATAACTGCTCCATTTATATTCCGCTGGAGCTGACACCATTTTTGCCCTTACCGGGTTTAAGTGGATATAGCGCGATAAATGCTTAAGATACTCATCAGCGTCAATTAAGATTGCCTTGAACCTTCCCTGGAACAAATGCCCATGTCTGCCACCTTTGCGATTGAAATAGGTCGCATAGCTGACCATGATCCATTGCATCGCAACACTTAAATTAGGCTCCGGCGTCTCCACCAGCAGGTGAAAATGATTGCTCATTAAACAGTAGGTGTGAAAGATGATTGAGAATCGCTCGCCGGCTTTTTCCAGATATTGGAGGAACTTTTCCCTTTCCCGGTCGTTTTTAAATATTTTTTCCTGGTTATTTCCCCGGTTGATCACATGATAATACGCACCAGGATATTCAATGCGCAGCGTGCGTGCCATTTAATTTGCCTCTATTTTAGATTTCGAAAGATTTTCAGTGTGAGGCGATAATACGAAGAAAAAGCTGATATGTCAATATTTATTATTTAAGATGTGACCCCTTTCTTTTCTCTTGACATGAAAATCTCCATAGAATAAAAGAATTTCAATAGTTTCCCCTAATAGTTCTCATCTCCAGCTGAATCTGATCTGTACTGGAAAATAGCGCTTCCGCTTCTGCCATCTCGCATAATTGTACGTTTTTAAGACCAATTTTGAATAAGATTCTGGTTTTCACCTCACAATTGCTCGAAAAATGGTCTAATTACGATGGAGTGCCCCCTCAAATTTTGCCTATTTCGCTCCTGACAGAAATGTTTTTCCTGTTAGGAGTCTAATATAATTTCTTAAAAATTTAATCTGCCAAAATTTAATAGGAGGTGAACCGATGCCAACTCTGTTTGCTGTCTATAATTTGATAGATAAAGACAAAGCCGATGAATACGATCAATACCTCACAAATACGAAAGTACCAGGAATGAGAGGTGCTCCTTGGTGCGCAGGATTTAACACATGGAAAATCGATAAAGTTCTTGCCCCTGCTGTTTCTGAACCTGAGGGGGAATTACCCTCTGAAGTGCCATATATGTATGTTGCTAAGATAGAAGTATCCGATTTAGATGCCATGGTCAGTTTTCTTGGAACCGATGAGGGAAAAGAATT
>DATFMK010000350.1:0-6009 GCA_035267005.1 Balneolales bacterium | reverse complement strand
TGATGGTATTATTCATGAGACCGTTTTTCAAATGGAGAATGACTACAGTGATGGGATCGGATAAGCAACTGAAACAGAGTTTCATGGGTTACGTTACCAACGAGGACTTTGGGAACGAGCGGGTAATTATTAACCTGGGCTTCGGTTAAGACCTTGTTGTGATATGCAGGCTTAAAAACGCTCCTCGTAATCCTCGTTAATCCTCGTTCCCAAAGTCCCTTTGGGAATGCCAACCGGGAAGCTCTGCTTCCTATAAAGCAACCAATCCGTTGAGCAAAAAAAAGATTAGAATGATGTTGGTATTATTATTCAAGAGACCGATTTTCAAAAGGGGAATGACTACAGTGATGGTATCGTATGGGATAAGCAACTGAAACGGAGTTTCATAGGTTGCATTCCCAACGGGGACGTTGGGAACGAGCGGGTAATTATTAACCTGGGCTTCGGTTAAGTCCTTGTTGTGATATGCAGGCTTAAAAACGCTCCTCGTAATCCTCGTTAATCCTCGTTCCCAAAGTCCTTTTGGGAATGCAAACCGCGAGACTCTACTTCCTAAAAGTCAACCAATCCATTGGGCAGAAAAGAGATTAGAATGATGTTGGTATTATTATTCAAGAGACCGATTTTCAAAAGGAGAATGACTACAGTGATGGGATGGGATGGGATCGGATAAACAACTGAAACGGAGTTTCATGGGTTACGTTACCAACGGGGACGTTGGGAACGAGCGTGTAGCTCGTATAAAAGAGACTTTGGGAACGAGTATAAAGCTTCAGGAATAATCGTAATGTTTAGTTATCGTCATAATTAGCCATTTTTTCATTTTTTATCTCACCCCTTTTAATGGCTGTAAATGAATCGGGTCGTGTAAACTCTACATCCTGATACACTCTTTTTGGAGATCTTTTTTGTGCATTATCTGCCGGGATAAGATGATACAATTTGCTACAACGTATTAAGACAGGAAGTATCGATAGAGCCATTAGTCCGACTAATAGCAATAATATGTTGATTTCAATTTCTCTAAATGCAAATGCGACCGTTATAATTAATATGTTTACCGCCCAAAGTGCAGCCGAAGCGCTGGAATGGGTATATCCATTTCGTAATAAAACATGATGGATGTGATTATAGTCAGCCCGAAACGGTGATGTTTTTTTTATTATGCGAACTACGAAAATTCTCATCGTGTCAAAAATGGGAATAATCAGAATTGATAAGGCAATGATAGGTTTCGTTGTGAGAATTCGTCCAGTAATTGGTATATCCGCATTGCTACTTATAAAATGCAGACTCAAATATGCAATTATGAAACCTACAATCATCGACCCCGTATCACCCATGAAAATTTTTGCCGGCGAAAAATTGAAGATCAAAAAGCCAAACAATGATCCAACTAATACAAACGACATGATAGATAGATGAATGTGCTGCGTATTCCAAAACCATATCCCCAGAGTCGAAGCACAAATAATACCCACTCCTCCTGCAAGTCCGTCGATGCCATCAATCAGATTAAACGCATTGATGAGTGTGACTATAAAAAGCACGGATAACCCCATGCTTAACCATATTGGAATCTGATACAAACCGAATAATCCACCAAGATTTCCGATTTGAATATGACCTCCTCCAACCACAACAACAGCGGCAAGTGTTTGAATCATTAATTTCTTGATTGGTGACAACATTAAGGTGTCATCTTTTAACCCGATCAGAAACAGCATCAGTAAGGATGCTACAAAAAATGGATAAGATTCTAAATTATTCGCTTTTCCCCATAAAGAAAAAGAGATCAAAAAAGCTCCAAAGATCCCAATACCTCCTAATGTCGGAATAATCCCTTTATGAAATTTTCTGATTTGATCCGGTTTGTCCAAAAGCCGTTTCATATTGTCCACTTTAATAATAACCGGCATTGAAATATAGCTAATGACTAAGGCGGTTATTATTGCTGCACACAATTGTAATGTATCTAAACTCCACATGCTTTGCACCCTTTCCTGATCCTTACACCAATGATCGATAGCATTGTGATACCCCTCTCACAAATCTGTGTTCTTAACTATTCCTACTATTATAAAACTAAACATTAACCATTGAAAAGGTTAGTTAAATAATTATAAGTAACTTATTATCAGATGTTTACATTATTATTTTCTAATTTCATTTACAAAGATTTAAAATCTTAAAACGATACTTTTCAATATCCACAATATTTAAGCTAAACCTACTTATAATCTTCCGGCTTGTGATATTTACTTCTTGGTTTTTTGTATTGTTTATTGAACCAATCAGGAACGGAATGATAACCCACCGCGAATAAATTATTATTTGGAACAAAACTTTTGTAGACATTATTCGCACTTCTCAAAAAGGGTAAAAATTCTTTTTTCAAGGGTTCATAAAAACCTTCAACAAGATCCATTTGCATCGTATCAATATAAAAACGGGCATCTCTCACGTATTTTTCGGCATATAATTGATAAAGCGCCTCACCCAGCATGGCATGATCTTGATGAGGATCGGTATACGTCATCGTTTTATGCCTGGCTTCGGGATAAAGCTGCTCAAATTCAGTAATCAGCTTTCTTGCGGCCTCAACACTAAGAGATCCATCTTTATATTGCCGAAAATGAATATTCTCCGGTTTCACCTTCATACACATAGCCGACCATACAAATTCGTGATTTCTGGCCCGCACAAAATCTTCATCTGATAAATTGAACCGATGCTTTGTTTTATGCCAGGTGCAATGACTCGTACCATTCAGGACTCGTTTGGCATACGAGGTTGCTCCATCCGTGCATAATACCAAATGCACTTCGTTATTATGCTCGATATGATTTAAAATTGAAACTCCCATTTGTAGAAGTTCATCGTCCTGATGCGGGATGTAGAAAATTGCCGGACTTTCCATTCGTTCCCTTCCCCTGTTATGTTAGATTGCTTTTAATACCCTATTTAAACCTCTTATTGTAATATCCGTATCCTCTCACAAAAATTTGTTAAACGGATATTACTTATAACCCTGCTTGATCTGTTTTATGAGAACAAGTATCCAGTTATTTTTTTTACATGTTGCTTCCCTTATTCCTTAACCCAGATTATTCACCAAGAAATTTAGTCGTGTCCCGATAAGCTTTCCGAATAAAAATGCGCATGAAAGGCACTTAGGTACCTTGATTAAGCATTTTTAACTTCAACGCGGAGCATGGCAAAATTTCTCAGCTTATTTTGCATCCTCACAATCGGGGATCGGTTTATCTTTTATAAGTAGCATAATTAACAATATGATATGTTTTTTTCTTGTTGATTACGTAAATAATTCGGGTTAATAAGTATCATTCGCCAATACCGTATTCCCTTCTTAACTTCTCAATTTCCTATGAACTGTGAAATTTTATGCAATGGTTTCAGATATCGCGTGTAAAATCGCGGAGCTAAATCATTTTTCTTCCATGCACGGTTATCCTGACCATTTGCTATGAGTCGGTTTTTAAGACTCTCGTTACTCTTCCCACCTGTTCTCATTTTCACCAGGACCTCCGGTATATAATACGTTGAGATCTTATATTTGTAGAGAAAACGCAGCATCAATTCATAATCAGCCGCATTTTTAAAACTGAGATCATAATATCCGTATTTATTGAACAAATGCCTTTTTACAAAAAAGGTAGGATGAGGAGGCATCCAACCGTACAAAAATTTAGATCGTTCATATTGTCCCGATTTCCACTTGCGAACAATTTTATCCGGATTGTGTCTGTCTATATAAATGAGATCACCATAGGTACTATCTACATTTAAATCAAAAAAAGTATTCGCAATTCTTGATAATGTATTTTCAGAAGTATAAACATCATCCGAGTGTAATAATCCTATAACATCTCCACTGGCTACGGATATTCCCTTATTGATAGCATCGTACATACCTCTATCTTTTTCAGAAATAAAAATATCTATATTATTATCATAATTTTTTATAATATCAATGGTACCATCAGTAGATCCCCCATCAATAATAATATACTCTTTATCGTTATATTTCTGATCGTTGACCGATTCAATAGTATCTAATATTGTTTTACGATTATTAAATACTACCGTGATAATAGATACTTTCATCCCCGTTTACCTGTTGTTTTTTTGATCCTGTTCCCTATTACCCATAATGATTCATTCTGCTAAAAATATTTTTAACCACGAGCCAATGATTTAAAAACAATTCCCTATCGCAATCAAATCTAAGAAGACTATGTAAAACCGTTCTTTTGCCTAATACCTGTCCCGAAAACTTTCGAGACTGCTGTTCCGAAGTCGCTCAAGCTTTGATCTTGAACAAAAGACCTGGTTTTGCAAGGCCTTCCTTCATACAGGTAAGCTATCTATAAAGAATATTTAATTACAGAAAGTTAGAATAATTAAACGGATATTAGACATTCTTATAATATTATTAATACCCAATTAATGAATTATTAATATTATTTAATACAATATTTTATAGGTATTATCATTGATGATTATCACAATTTATTATTGGATATCTAAATCAAATAATGCTTTATATTTTGTCACTGACTCGGACCTAATTTGAAAATTTACGGCATAGGTTCTCGCCCCTTTTTTTAAGTGGCTATAGTCTTTCCACTCATAGCTGATTAGTTTTTCAATAACCTGAACAAATTTTTCCTCTTCATTCAATGGAAACAAATAACCGGCACTTGCCTTTTCTAAATCTCTCCAGGGAGTTTGATCACTTATTAAGACGGGACAACCGGCCGATAAGGCTTCAAATATTACTTGTCCATAATTTTCCGCCTTACTCGGCAGAAAAAACAAATGATATTTCGATAATATTTCTCCCACTTTTTCAAAAGGCACCATCCCTTTATATTCAACTTTGACATTTTCCGGAAGATCTGAAATCGTTTCCTGACATTTTTGCCAGTAAACCGAATCCTCAATAGGTCCATAAATGTCGAATTGAATATTACCCCGCACTTTTTTAAGAATCTTTAATGCTCCATCCAGATTTTTCTTGTACGATATTCTTGAAAGGAAAAGTATTTTTAGAAGACCCTTCGTTTTAAAATTTGATGAAACCCTGTTTTCAGTATAAAAACTCGAAATGTTATCTGCTTTTCGAACGGTTACCTCATCTCCAAATATCTTCTTAATATGGCTTTCTTCATAGCTGTTGGAAGCGTGCCAAATTACATTTCTGTACAGACCAATCTTTTTGGCAAATTCTATAAAAACACTTTTCTTAGTTTCTTTGATGGCCAGTGCTCCCGGCGATAACTCACCACGAGGTGCAATTATAGTTTGTTTCTCAGGAATATTTCTGATCTCCCGAAGAAACAAAGGAATTAAAGTGAACGATGCTTCAAAGAAACTGTTTAAGTACAAAATATCATGCGGCGTTTCTCGTATCATTTTTTTGAAAAAACGCAGGCTTTTCTTATCAGGGGTACAATAAAAGACTCTGGCCTTACCGACTCTGTTCCAGGTATTTACATTTATACCTTTATAAAGTTCATCCGACCTGAATTCACGATCTGCTGTCATAATTTGGAAATCGAAATAATCACCAAGTGTTTGCACGAGATTTGCCAGCGATCGTATGGGACCACCGGCTTTGTAACCCGGCAAATAATAGGGTGTCAAAATCAGTATACGTATCCTATTCGATTCCATGATAAATAGTTGTTTAAATTACGATTCGGATATTTTATAATCCGCTTCAAGACCAATCAACGATATAACTCATTTAAGTATGTGAGTCGATTCATTAATGAGATATTCCAGTCCCTGCGGCAGCCAGGTCAGATCCCGATTCAACAAATTTTTCATTTTTGTGATATCCGGTTTCCGTCTCGTCATGTCACCCTCTTTCAGCGGTGGGATATGTACGATATTCGATTTTGAACCGGTTAATTCTTTGATCATTTTGGCCAGTTCGATAATCTGTATTTCCTGATCTGAACCGATATTCACCACATCGTT
>DATFMK010000349.1:0-3554 GCA_035267005.1 Balneolales bacterium | reverse complement strand
CCATTCTCCATTCTCCATATTAATCTGTGGCTTAAATAATCCTATTCCATCTTTTCAAGCCCGGCCACCCGGATTCTGATTTACGTTTTTTCATATTCCGTACCTGACGGCACGGCGTTTATTGGTGTCCCTTTGTCTCTACCTATATTGTGTACCTAACGGCACATTTTTGCGGTATTCGGCTTTGTTCCTCTCCTTTTTTGTTTTGATCGCCATGTCTTTGCGATAACCGCGTTTGTTTCTGCCGGAATGACAATTTTGGAGTGTGTTATAAGGTAAGTATCCATCGGTCTGATGGTTTTTACGTCTGTCCGGTTTCCATTCTCCATTCTCCATTCTCCATTCTCCATATTAATCTGTGGCTTAAATAATCCTATTCCATCTTTTCAAGCCCGGCCACCCGGATTCTGATTTACGTTTTTTCATATTCCGTACCTGACGGCACGGCGTTTATTGGTGTCCCTTTGTTTCTACCTATATTGTGTACCTAACGGCACATTTTTGCGGTATTCGGCTTTGTTTCTACCTTTTTTGTTTTGATCGCCATGTCTTTGCGGTAACCGGTCGTTTGTTTCTGCCTATTTTGTGTACCTCACGGCACGTCTTTGCGGTATTCGGTCTTTGTTTCTCTCCTTATGATCTATGTTGTTCCATTTTTCACCGCGTTAATCCGTTTCGCCCGTGTTATCCGCGTTCTATTCCCTCTCTTTGATATAGTTATAAATTCCTGTTGCCCGTCTTCAATAAATAACAATTTCTTAACCTGGGTAACGTTTATTTTATACTTCATACTTCCTTATATTGGCAACGTATCGAAGGTTATAAAAATAAACGTCTTCAAATTATGAAGGCATAGTTATCCAAAAAATCATACAAAGTGCCAAAAAATACGATTCTTGTCGTTGATGATGAACAGGATCTTCTGGATTTGATTGAATATAATTTGATGAAAGAGGGATACAATGTTCTTACGGCTGATAATGGACTCGACGGTATAAAAATCGCTAAAAAGAATAATCCCGACCTCATCCTTCTGGATATCATGATGCCTCGAATGGATGGCCTCGAGGTCTGCGATTTATTAAAAGAAGATGACAATTTAAAGGATACACCCGTTGTTTTTCTTACTGCCCGCGGAGATGAAAAGACTGAAGTGAAGGGGCTCGATATGGGCGCTGACGATTACCTGACCAAACCTATCAGCACTACAAAACTTATATCTCGCATTAATGCTGTTTTACGCCGGGCGCAGGATAATGGTAAAAACGAAGGCAACGTTATACAGGTCCATGACCTCAAAATTGACCGGGAACGATATATCGTAACTCGCAACGAAGAAGAGTTCCAGTTACCCCGGAAAGAATTTGAACTACTCCATTTCCTGGCCAGCAGGCGTGGGAAAGTGTTAGATCGTCAGACACTTTTAAATGAGGTTTGGGGTAATAATATATATGTCATCGACCGGACCATTGACGTCCATATACGTAAAATCCGTGAAAAACTCGGAGATAAATATATTGAAACCGTTAAAGGTGTCGGATATCGTTTTAAAGAATGAGTTTTGAACCGCAACCCTACATTTTTTTCCGGTTAGGAAGGCGAACATCGCTGTTTACCTCGCTTCTCTCTTTATTACTGACCTATATCATACTTGGATTTACGATAGGTTGGCTTGATGGTATTCCCATCTCGGTGATCATCGCCATAACCATATTTTTCATCACTTATTACACGGTACGGCAAAAGCTTGACCATCGGCTGAATAAACTTTACCGCATCCTGGATAACATTTCCAATAAGAATTTTGAGTCCAATCCCGAAAGTTTTATAACTGAACAAGACGAACTCGATCACGTTCTGAATCTCTCGATATCGACCAGTAAAACTATTGAGGGCGAAATAATGCGCCTGAAGCAGATGGAGAACTATCGGAAAGAATTCATAGGTGATGTTTCTCACGAATTGAAAACTCCTATTTTCGCCGTACAGGGTTTTATCGAGACGCTGCTTAACGGGGCGCTCGAAGATGAAAAAGTTAACCGGCTGTTCCTCAAAAAAGCCATGCGGAATGTTAACCGCCTGATCTTTCTTACCCGCGACCTCATGGAGATATCTAAACTCGAAACCGGCGAGCTAACATTATTCATGCAGGAATTGGACCTGAAACCGGTCATAATGGAAATCGTTGAAAACCTGCAGTATAAAGCTGACCGCGAAAATGTTTCATTGCTGGTCGACAGTTTTGATAAGAACCTCAGAATCAAAGCCGACCGTAATCAGCTTCGTCAGATTATCAATAACCTGATTGATAATGCCATAAAATATAACCGGAAAAACGGAACGGTTACGGTAGGTGTTCGTCCTTATGCCAAAGATAATACCCGTGTTGAAGTCTATATCAAAGACACCGGTATCGGAATCGACAAAAAGGATCTCGAACGTCTTACAGAACGATTCTACAGGGTTGATAAATCACGTTCCCGCGAAAAAGGCGGCACCGGTCTCGGCCTTTCGATCGTAAAGCATATGATCGAAGCACACGGAGAGCAGCTATTGATTAAAAGTGCCCCGAACGCCGGCAGCACTTTCAGTTTTACATTACAAAAGGCCTGAAGCTTTTCAGATTAGCAATAATTTTACTACTTTTTGGCCTAATCATAATTCATACGGGAGCAATATTATATGACTTACGCGGTTATCATGGCCGGCGGTGTGGGAACACGTTTTTGGCCGCAAAGCAGAAAGAGTAAACCCAAGCAATTTTTAAAATTTTTCAATGACCGTTCTTTGATTCAGAATACGGTCGATCGTATCAAAAAGCTTATTCCTGCCGAAAATATTCTGGTCGTTACCAATGAGCGGTATGTAGATATGGTTAAAAAGCAGGTACCCGAAATACCTTCTGATAATATTATCGGCGAACCGATGGGTAAAAATACCGCACCTTGTATCGCGCTTGCCGCAGCCGTTATACAACAAAAAGATCCGGAAGGCGTCATGGTTGTTCTCCCCTCCGATCATCATATCACGAAACCCGATGATTTTATCGAGGTGCTTAAAACGGCTGTCGGTAAAGCGGAAGAGGATCACAGCCTGATCACCATCGGCATCAAGCCTCATCGTCCGGAAACAGGATACGGATATATTCAGTTCGACGATTCCGATTCAGAAATCATTAACGATAACCCCGTTCACCGTGTGGTCACATTCGCTGAAAAACCGGATATGGAGACGGCCATTCAGTTTGTTAACTCCGGTGATTTTCTATGGAACAGCGGGATGTTTATTTGGAAGGCCCGTACTATCCTGGAACAAATGGATAAACATCTTTCACAAATTTACAAACAGACCCGGATCCTTTCCAATAAATTTGATAAAGGTGATGACAAGAAAGATGCCATTTATCATTTTTATGATAACTGCATGTCCATCAGCATCGATTACGGCATCATGGAAAAAGCCGATACCGTTAATGTTGTTCCCGGCGATTTCGGATGGAATGATGTGGGCAGCTGGCTTGCCGTTTATGAACTGGAGGACAAGGATAAAGAAGG
>DATFMK010000348.1:0-6403 GCA_035267005.1 Balneolales bacterium | reverse complement strand
GATTTATTAACAACAACATTGATTCATTGTTCTTTTTCTAATCAAAAATAATGCGCAAACCTACGTCAAACTTCAGCAAGTTTTCTTTTTAACAGGTCAATTTTAGGGGTAGGAGTCGGATCTATACGATTGATTAAAGCGAGATAGATACTCGTCCAGTCAGCGAATTGTATCAGGGAAAATAATCTTGATAATTTATTGTCGCCCTGTGTCTTCAAAACGTAACACCCATTGGCCTGTTCCGATATTAAATCTTTTGTGATTGACATTCTTTGGGTTACCCGGGGATTATCCTCTTTATCCGACAACATGATCACCGATAATCGGCCGGTCAGATGTGCGATTTGATCCCACCCCACAATTTCATTGTGATTCATTTCGGGTAACAAATTACCAAAAGCGAGCGTTTTTGCATTTTCTTCGAACTGACCTCGCCAACGAAGATTAACAGGCTCCATCAATCCGCCATCTGAATAGATTATGGGTAAGGTATCCTGTATATCAAAGGCCAAAGAAAGAGCTTCATTTTCAATAAAATTCGAGAATTTATCAACTTGATTACCTAAAAATACTGCAGTTTGTTTTAATTGGTCCTCATCAGCCTCAATCAATCCGGCCTTTTGGAAGATGAAATACATAGGGATAAAACTATAAGCAAGTGCCGCACGTGGCGACATCCTTTCAGGCATTTTCACATAATCACAGCCAAACTTTCGAACCTTATCCAATAATTGACCACCCGAGGTAATTCCAATGATTTTAGCCTCTCTTGAACGCGCTTCATCAAAACATTGCAAGGTTTCTTCCGTATCCCCTGAATAGCTGCTGACAATACATAGCGTTTTGTTGTCTACCCAATTCGGTAATTTGTAATGCCGGTTTACATAAACCGGTATTTGGTTTTCATCTTCCGCAAAAGCTTTGATCAAATCACCACCTATTGCAGATCCTCCCATCCCGGCAATAAGTACATTTTTAAATTGATCAGAATCGATATTTAAATTCGAAGTTTTTGTAACCTTAATCGCATTATTCCAGTGATCTGGAAAGGAACAAAGATGATCCCACATCCCCTCACTATCAATTTCCCTAATAATTTTTTCAGTAAAGCTAACCATGATTCTGATCGTTTTCCTTATACCAGTTATTAATAATTTTCATCATATCCGAATAGGATACCGCATGTTCTACTTCTTCAGTCAATTTCTTCATTTCATCTAACGTATGAGTAACAAGAATCTTTTTTACTTTGGGAATGGCTGTGGGAACCATGCTAAACTGTGAAATCCCCATACCCATCAAACACATCGCTCCAAACGGTTTCGACGCCAGTTCACCACATACCGCGATTTCCTTATTGTATTTCGCAGCCGCCTCCGCTGTCATTTTGATCAGGCGCCAAACGGCAGGGTGCATCTGTTGATATAAATTTGAAATCAAGGTATTCCCCCGATCCACAGCAAGCACATATTGCGTTAAGTCATTGGTTCCCACACTAAAAAAATCGACATATGGAGCAAAACCATCGGCTTGTATCGCTGTACTCGGAACTTCGATCATAATCCCTACTTTTATATTTTTATCGATGATATGACCTTCATCCCTAAGTGTCTGCTGAACTTTGGCTATTTCATTTTTTACTTCCAGCAATTCTTCCAGTGTACTAATCATCGGAAGTAAAATTTTAATACGACCCGGATATTCACCAGCTACTTTTAAAATGGCATAAAGCTGATCGTTCAAAAGATCTTTCCGATCAAGTAAGACCCGGATTCCACGCCAACCTAAAAATGGATTAGCCTCCGGTCTCGTTTCATTGAGTATTTTATCTCCTCCGACATCAAACAAACGAATAGTCACTTGTTGATTACCGGTAACAATCAAACTTTTTCTATAAAAAGCTTCCTGCGAAGAACGATCGAGATGCATACCATCAGCTATAAAAAGCGATTCCGTACGCAGTAAACCAATGCCATCTGCTTTGAATTTTTCAATATTTACCAGCTCTTCATCAAATTCGATATTGGCCTGTAAAGAAAAATGCTCGCCCGAGGCGGTTGTTGCCGGCAAATGTAAAATCTTTTGTAAATTTCTTTCCTTACGTTTTTGCTGACGTAATAAGCGCTGATATTTTTCAAGGGTCTCATCGCACGGGCGGATAATAACCCTTCCTCTTGTACCGTCGACAATTATTTTTTCCCCATTTTTTATAACCTTGGTCGCTATAGAAGATCCAATGACCAAAGGCAAACTCATTGCATTGGCAATAATTGAAGTATGTGCTGTTACCCCTCCTTTATTTAAAGCAACTGCAAGAATATTGTTTCGGGTAAATTCAATAATTTCTGAAGGGGTGATTTCATCAGAAACAATAATAGAGCGTTCATTAACATTTGTTTGCTGCCAGCGGTGTTGTAATTTTCGAACCATGCGGTCACGAATATCGCGCACATCAACGAGGCGTTCGATCATTAATTTATTACCGGATGATTCGATCAGTCCCAAATACCTTTTGAAAGCTTCGCAAACAGCAAAATCAGCTTTGAATTGTTGTTCTTTGATTTGTGTTTGAACACTTTTTTGCAGCTCCGGGTCATTTACAATTTCAATTTGAGCATCAATAATATCAGATGTATCATTTCCGGCTCCTCTCCTGCCGATACTCGAAATACGTTTTAAATCCCGAATTGTCAATGCTCTTACTTCCTCAAAACTCTGCAGCTCACGCTCAATTTCATTAGAATCCACTTTCTGAGGATCAACTTCTATATTTCCTCTCTGATAAATAAAAGCCGGACCTATCGCAATTCCGGGCGCAGCCGATAAGCCCTCAATAACCATTTCTCCCTTTTGCCGTTCTTTTACTTCATTCATACTCAGGATGGTTTAATCTCTTATCAATTCGTTAATATTTACTAATCTTCATAAAACCCATTTTCAAACAGGTCTGTAATACACTCCGATGCATCTTCTTCATCCGGTCCGTCAAATTCCAATTCCAGCTCAGCCCCTTGTTCCGCCGCAAGTGTCATAACACCAAGTATGCTTTTGCCATTAATACGATAGCCATACATATGGATAAAAAAATCTGCTTTAAATTTAGCGGCTTTTTTCACTAATAGAGCTGCCGGACGAGCATGAAGACCGGCTTTATTTGTAATAGTAATTTTTTTTTTAATCATTAACCAATGAGTTCAAATCAAACATTTACAAAACACCAGAAAAAAATATCTTCAAAGGAATATAAAAATCATTTATTAATTTGCCGTAAAAACCCTTTTATTTGTACAACAGTCAATTACAGAAGGCTTTGCAAAACCAGGAATTTCGTTCAATAACAAAGCCTGAGCGACTTCAAACCCGTAGTCCGGAAAATTTTCGGGACAGAAATCGGGCAAAAGAACGTTTTGATATAGCCTTCTTACATAAAATTCTTATTATTTTCATACTTTTACCGAAAATGTAATTGTTTTATTAAATTCCATCTGTTTTAATTCATTCACACCAAAATCAGAATTACATATGTCAGTTAGTAAAAAAGAAGTTGCTTATATCGCCAATCTGGCTCGATTGAAACTGCAAGACAGCGAAGTTGACCGCCTTGCCGCCGATATGAGTCGTATTCTTGAGTATATCGATTTATTAAATGAAGTTGACACCGAAAATATTGCCCCTTTAGAACATGTTACGGAATTAACTTCCCCATTAAGAAAAGATAAAGCACTTGAGCCGCTCGATCATGAATTAGCGCTCAAAAATGCTCCCGATGCCGATTCCGATTATTTCCGTGTACCCAAAGTGATTGAATAATATAGAAATTTATGTCCTCTAAACGTCGTGAAAAAGAAGCTCCATTGGGTTTCTGGGAGCATCTTCCCAAAAAGACCCAGCATATCATCTGTCTGCTTATTTTAATTATCCTGCCAACCATTTTATTTCACCAGACTATTTGGGGAAATAAAGAATTTGCGGCCAGTGATATTGTACAATGGAGAGCAGGTTCTCAGGCTGTTATGCAGGCCAGAAAGAAATATCATGAGGAACCACTGTGGGATACCAACATGTTCTCTGGTATGCCCGCTTACGTCATCAATTTTGAAAAAGCCGTACCTAATATTGATACGCTGATTTTCAAAATTTTTGGAAATATCTTCCCGGCCGGCCCCTTTTGGGTATTGTTATTTGGGCTTTACTTTTTCTTTGTCATACAGGATATAAAACCACTATCGGCGACGCTTGGAGCAATAGCCATCGGATTCACGACGTATATACCGATTATAATCGGGGCTGGACACAATACTAAATTTGTCGCTTTTTGTTTTATTCCATGGGTTATGGCCGGATATTGGCTGATGACCAGGCGTGAGAAACACAAACTGATTCATTTTTTCTTTTTCGCTCTGGCGCTAACTTTGGAATTACGCGCTAATCATCCACAGGTAACATATTATTTTCTCTATCTGTTAGGCTTCTGGTGGTTATTCGACACTTATAAAGCATATAAGAAAAACGAAATAGGTGAATGGTCGAAGTTGACACTATTTATTGTAGGTGCCGGTATTTTAGCCATTCTTGCCAATGCACAACCATTTTGGAGTGTTTTCCAATATTCGAAATACAGCACAAGAGGAAGTTCGGCCATCAGCAAATCCTCGGGATTGAATTTGAGTTACGCCATGTCCTGGTCGCAGGGCTGGGGTGAACTACTGACACTCATCATTCCCGGATTATACGGCGGTTCTTCAACAACCGGTACCTACTGGGGACCCAAACCGTTTACCAGCGGACCGCATTACCTGGGAGCCATCACGTTTATCTTACTTATTATCGGAATTGTAAAATCGAAAAGATCTTTAAAATCACTTTTCCTTTTTGTCGGTACGTTGACACTCCTGTTTTCTTTAGGGAATCATTTCCTGCTGCTCAACAAGTTTATGTTCGAATATGTACCGTTTTTCAATAAATTCCGTACACCTGAAATGTGGCTGATGGTTACAGTATTCTGTTACTCAGTAGTTGCCATTTATGGTTTAGAATGGATCATCACAAAAACGCAGGAAAAAATAGCGTCCCGAAGTTTAAAAGATTTATATGGTCCGATGGGATTTGTTCTGTTAATCGCAATAATATTTGCATTTGGCAGCAGCAGTCTGTTTTCGTTTCAAAAAAGTGGCGAGCGTCAGATGATTGCACAGCAAGTTGCCCGTCAAAATCATGTTTCGCCCCACGATCAACGTGTTCAGCAAGTAGTCAGCCGGTATCTGCAGGAGAAATTGATTCCGGCGCGACAAGCCAAAGCCAAACGTGACAGTATTCGATTCTTAATTTTAGTCATCATTGCCGGTGGACTTATCATGGCGGCTTATATGAAAAAAATACCGGCAAGTTATGCCGCTCTTGGTCTGGTGGTGCTGGCCGCTTATGATATGCTAAGTGTAGGTGCCCGATATTATGATCCCAGCAGCCTTGTTCCGAATACCTATAACCGGAAAATGGTCGTAGAACAACAACGAACACCCATGGATTCGTTTCTCGAAAAGCATGTAAAAACAGGTCAGGGTTGGTCATACCGGGTATTTCCATTAAATCAGAATCCTTTCAAAAATGCTATTCCGGCTTATTTTTATCCCACGATAGGAGGATATACCGGCGCCAAATTAGGGATCTATCAGGATTTAATTAACGATGCACTCATGACGGGTCCATCCGGAATCAATCTTGGGATTTTAGATATGCTGAATGTCAAGTATATCACTAATAATCAAGTCATGAATATGCCGGACTTAAAGAAGGTTTATCAGGGCAAAAATGGAGTGGTCATGGAGAACGAAAATGTATTACCCAAGGCTTTTTATGTGGATTCCCTGAAATATGTTAATAGCGCTAAAGCTGCTTTAAATGATATCAAGACGAATTTCCATCCCTCAAAAGTAGCCGTTGTTGAAACGAATAAACAAATTTCCGTATCTCCGGATAGTTCAGCGACGGTATCAGTCACAACTTATCGTCCACGTAAAATTGCCCTGAAAACTAATAGAAATACCAATGGGTTTTTAGCCCTCAGCGAGATTTACTATCCGGCCGGATGGAAAGCCTTTATTGATGGGAAACAGGTTCCGATTATAAAAACTGATTTTGTATTACGAGGGTTAGCTGTCCCCAAAGGTCAGCATACAATCACGTTAACCTTCAACCCCAAATCATATACATTGGGAAAAACCTTTGCCTGGGGTGGCACTATCGCTATTTATCTTTTCGGACTGGTAGGATTGATCGGATTTATTCAGGAAAAGCAAAATGCTGATGAGGAATGAGCCGGAAAAAAGTATTGATTATCACGTACTATTGGCCTCCCAGTGGCGGTTCGGGAGTGCAACGTTGGCTTAAATTCACTAAATATCTT
>DATFMK010000347.1:0-5609 GCA_035267005.1 Balneolales bacterium | reverse complement strand
GGCTTCCTGCGAAAGGTTTCAAAGAACATAATCGTTAATCCCCCTTTCATGGGCTTAACTTGGCGCAATAACCCGGATTATTCACCAAGAAATTTTGTCGTGATCAAGGCGAAGTTAGAAATGCGCAAGAAGCGTACATTGGTACGTTGATTAAGCATTTTTAATTTCAACGCAAAGCACGGGAAAATTTCGCAGCTTTTTTAGATTCCTCAAATTTGGGTAATGACTAAATACTTACAAATTATATATTAATAATACTATAAGTGCTATTTTTATTATTTACGTGAATAATTCGGGTTAATTATATTCGAGAATTTTGAAGTCACAAATATGCAGGGATTGGACAAAAGATCGGTTTTGCTAAATCTTTTAGAAGAAGGTTATTCTTTAAAACAAAAAAGGCATTCTTTTTAAAAAGAACGCCCTTTTCATTTTGTTTCTCGTAATCTACAATAACATGCCCATAGGATTTTCCAGCAGATCCTTAAGGGTATTCAGAAATTCAGCGGCTGTCGCACCGTCAACAATACGGTGATCACTTGATAGCGTTACTTTCATGCGTTTGCCGGGAACGACTTCTCCATCTTCAACAACCGGTACATCTTTAATGCCTCCGACTGCCAGAATACAAGAATTTGGCGGGTTGATAATCGCAGTAAATTCTTCAATACCATACATTCCCAGATTGCTGATAGTAAAGGTACTACCTTCCCAATCTTCTGGCTGAAGTTCACGGTTACGAGCTTTACCGGCCAAGTCTTTGGATTCTTTAGCAATTTGCTGCAATCCTTTCATATCGGTATTTCTAATAACCGGAGTGAGGAGTCCTTCATCAATGGCTACGGCAATCGCAACATTGACAGCAGCATGCTGACGAATAACATCGTCTAACCAGGAACTGTTAACCAGGGGATGTTGACGTAACGCAACAGCACTGGCTTTCACAATTAAATCGTTGAAACTGATTTTGACATCGCTCATTTCATTCAATTGAGAACGTATTTCAATCGCTTTCTTCATGTCGATTTCCATAGTCTCATAATAATGCGGATTGCTGAATTTACTTTCAGCCAAACGACGGGCAATCGTCTTACGCATTTGTGAGATCTTGATATCTTTGTCTTCGGCAGCAGGCTGAACTTGCGGCGCTGCAGCAACGGCTTCTTCTTTTTCAGCCGGTTTTTCGTAAGATTCAATATCTCGTTTAATAATACGTCCGTTCGGTCCGGATCCATTCACTTTACTTAGATCAATTCCTTGATCGGCAGCCATATTACGTGCTAATGGAGAAGCTTTTATACGGCCATCTTCTTCTTCATCAGTCGAAGTTTTGCTTTTTCCATTTAATTCACCGAAGAGAGGATCAAAGGATTTTTTGTCTTTACTGCCAGATTCCTGACCGTTGCCGGATTCACTTTCTTCCTCAGCAACTTTCTCTTTCTCTTGTCCTTCACCCTGGTCTTCAACTAAATCGCTGATATCTTCGCCTTCTTCTCCGATAATGGCAATTTTACCACCCAAAGGCACGGCATCTCCTTCATCCGCCATGATCTTCAGTATCTTGCCATCATCAAAAACTTCCACATCCATGGTGGCTTTATCCGTTTCAACTTCAGCAATGATATCGCCAGATTTTACATCATCACCTTCTTCCACTTTCCATTTTGCAATGACACCTTCTTCCATGGTGTCACTAAGTTTTGGCATTTGAACAACTACGGCCATAATACTCCTTCTTTATTTAAATTCTTTCATTATTCCTTAGCTGCGATATAATACTGCGTTAGCAGCATCGATAACCTGTTTGGGGCTGGGAAACCATTTATCAAACAGATTTTTCGCAAATGGTGATGGCGTATCCGGTAATGTTACACGTAAGACCGGAGCATCCAGATAATCAAACGCATCACGCTGTAATTCATATCCAATTTCCGCCGCAACACCTCCAAATGGATGTGATTCATCAACGATGACGCAACGATTGGTCTTTTTGATGGATTCAATGACCGTTTCTATATCGAATGGCTTAATCGTTCTCGGATCGATGATTTCAGCATCAATCCCATCTTTAGCCAGTTGATCGGCTGCCTGAGTAGCCACATGATACATCTTACCATGTGCAACAATTGTTACATCCGATCCTTCTCTTTTAACTTTCCCTTTACCAATTGGAATGGTGTACTCTTCATCGGGTACTTCTTGTTTCATTCCATACATTTGTTCCGATTCCAGAAAGATTACCGGATTATCATCACGAATGGCAGATTTGAGCAAACCTTTCGCATCAGCCGGCTGAGAAGGATAAATAACTTTCAAACCGGGGAAATGTGCATATAAACTTTCATAAGCGACAGAGTGGGTAGCACTTAATTGTCCGGCAGAAGCATTGGGACCTCTGAATACAATAGGGATGGAAACCTGTCCACCACTCATATAACGAATTTTAGCCGCATTGTTAATGATCTGATCCATACCAACAACGGCAAAGTTAAACGTCATATATTCAACAACAGGGCGCAAACCATTCATTGCAGCACCCACGCCAATACCACCAAACCCGAGCTCGGAAATCGGAGTATCAATAACACGACGGCCTCCAAATTCGTCCAACATCCCTTGTGTAACCTTATAAGCACCGTTATACTCGGAAACTTCTTCACCCATTATAAAAACCCGGTCATCACGGCGCATTTCCTCGTTTAACGCAGCTCTTATGGCTTCTCTAAATTGTAATACAGCCATTTAATTCTCCTCTTATTATTGTACTAATTTCTTGTCTTTACTATCATTAATAATTTTTGTCATAAAAGCGGATCATGTCAAAAACGGGAAATCATCTTCAACATAAACGTGTTTATAAAGATCCTCTTCTGGTGGGAAATCACTATTATCAGCAAAATCTACCGCATCAAGAATTTCCTGCTCAATCTCATCCGTTATTTCCTGAACCTTATCCTTATTGGCGACTTTGTGTTTTGATATATAGGTCTTTAATCGCTCAATGGGATCAATACTTTGAAATTCTTTCATTTCCTCATCGGTACGGTAATTAGCAGGATCACTCATTGAGTGTCCGCGATAACGATAAGTTCTGACTTCAACTAAATATGGCTGAGGATCTTTACGAACATCATCAACAATATCGCTAAAATCTTCAATTACGGAGAGCAGATCCATACCATTTACTACTTTATTCTTCATATCATAGGCACGTGCCCTTTTGTAGATCTCTGTTGCCGTATGACGTTTGGTAGCCGTACCCATCGCATAGCCGTTATTTTCTACAACGAAAATTACCGGAAGATTCCATAATTTGGCCAGATTCAAGGTTTCGTGAAATGAACCCTGATCTACAGCTCCGTCACCTAAAAAACACATCGTTACTTTATCTTCGTTACGATAGGCATTTGCGAATGCGATTCCGGCACCTAACGGGATATGAGCACCAACAATGGCGTGTCCACCCCAATAATGATTTTCGGTATTAAAAAAGTGCATCGAACCACCTTTACCATGACTGCAACCGGTTTCTTTACCAAACAGCTCAGCCATACCTGATTTTGTTGATACACCTCTGACCAATCCAAAACCATGATCGCGATATGCCGTTATTATATCATCATCGTCATTTAAAACCGTTACAGCGCCGGTAGAAACAGCTTCCTGTCCCATGTATAGGTGTAAAAAGCCTCCAAATTTTCCTTTTTGATACATCTGCATAGCGCGTTCTTCGAAACGGCGTTGTCGGTACATGACGCGATATAACTCGAGCAAATCGTCTTTTGATAAATTTAAATCTTTATGTGATTTACTTGTCGGTTCCGGTAGCTCCGTACTTTTGTATACCACACCCGTCGGAGTGAAACCTTCTGCTTCTTTTGTTTTTGCCATGTTATACTCCAAATATCTTTCTTTATATCACGTAACTTGTGATAACCTGTATTGTTGGATAAATAATAAATTATAAATTATTGTTTGTCTCTAAATGTATATAATATAAACTCTGATAAAGCCTTAATATATTCAAATTTGCTTGAATGTTGAAGTCTTACCATAAGTTTAGTGATCGCTGCATAGTATTAAGTTCATAAATTTATAAACTTAAAGCATATCATTTAGAATATTTTTTACCTGTTTTAACGCTTTTTCCAAATTTTGAGGCTGCCGGCCACCTGCTGTGGCGAGATTCGGTTGTCCACCACCTCCACCACCGACAAGTTTCGCTATTTTACTGACAAGAACTCCGGCTTTTAACCCCTTTTCTTTGATAAGATCGTCAGTCACCGTAGCTACTAAATAGACTTTGTCTTCATCTTCTTTTTTAGTGCCAAGAACGGTAACGGTACCTTTTGAACTCTTCTTAAGACCTTCGTACCCTATTTGTTTTAAAATATCCATATTGGCCTGATCAATTGCGCCAATTACAAGCTTTACTCCATTATTGAATAATATGGGATTGCTTATCAATCGTTCCAATTGATCTAATGAAGATTTCAAACGTAATCGCTCAATCTCTTTCTCTAACGATTTCTTTTCATCAATTAGTTTTTGAACATCCTGTACAACATTCTCAGTCTGACCAATTTCTGAATGTATTCCCTGTAAAATGTTCTTTTCGTTTCTTAAAAATTGATCGGCACTTCGACCAGTCACTGCTTCGATTCGCCGTACACCGGATGCTACTGCCGATTCGTTTATAAAACGAAAATATCCGATTTCACCTGTAGCATCTACATGGGTTCCTCCACACAATTCTATGGAATATTCCGGATCGAATGTGATGACACGGACCTGATCACCGTATTTTTCTCCAAACAACATCATCGCACCGCGTTCCCGTGCATCATCGATCGGGACTTCCCGTTCTTCTTTAAGTGGGATATTTTCCTGAATTTTCTCATTTACCATCTGCTCAATCTCATTCAACTCTTTTGGACTGACGGCTTTGAAATGAGAAAAATCGAAACGCAATCGCTTGGGTTCGACTAATGAACCTTTTTGAGCGACATGGGTACCCAATATTCTGCGCATTGCTGCGTGGACAAGATGAGTGGCGGAATGATGTTTCCGCGTTTCCAGACGTCGATCACGATCGACAAATCCTTCCCATATTCCTTCGGGATTGTCCGGGAGACGATCTACATAATGAATAATGGTCCCCTGATGTTTTTGAACATCTAACACACGGATATGTTCATCACCATTCGTAATGATCCCCGTATCGGCTACCTGACCACCACTTTCGGCATAAAATGGAGTGGCATCAAGTATTAAAGCATAACGGTCGCCCTCTTTTCGCATAGAACGAATATGAGATTTATACTCCATATGATCATATCCGACAAAATTGGAATCATCACCCTGACTCACTTCGATCCATTCTTCATTCTCCGACGACTGTAGCTTGAATTTACCTGCGGCACGAGCTCTCTTCCGCTGTTCCTCCATGTGATTGCGGAATCCTTCTTCATCTACATCGAGTCCTTTCTCCCGAGCCATTAAACGAGTAAGATCAATTGGGAAACCGTACGTATCATGTAATTTAAAGGCATCTTCACCAGAAAGGATTTTTTTACCTTCAATCATATTTTCGAATAACTGAATCCCTT